>JAHFTZ010000111.1:0-4203 GCA_023265355.1 Terriglobus sp. | reverse complement strand
CAAAAGTGCATCCAAGTACGAGAACAACTCATCTGAAATTTCGAGGCAGGTCTGCGTGCGGGTTGGCGTGAGAGACTTGGAGACGCGTAAAGACGTATCCTCAACAGCCACTGCAACAGAGAGAACCGCATGACCGCCGAGTGTTACCCGATCACTGTATTACCGAACCTGTCGCGTATCTTTCGTGAATATGTAGAGTTGCGCTCTGCGCCCGCCGATGCCGCAGTGCGGAAGTACTACGCCGGTTCTCCTTTTGACGGGCGATGGCAGCTGGGCGTGAACCGCAAGTTGGCCGCCGACCGCGACAGCATTGCGGATCTGCTGAAGGCGCAGAACATCGGGTTTGGTGCAGGCGATGCCGCTCTGGAGAATATCGAACGGCTTCGCCAGGGGGCACGGGCGGTCGTGACAGGGCAGCAGGTAGGAATTCTGGGCGGACCTCTGCTGACGCTGATGAAGGCCGCTACGGCAGTGCGCAAGGCTCAGGTTGCGACCGAGGCGGGTGTGCCCCACGTCCCCGTGTTCTGGATGGCGACGGAGGACCATGATCTGGACGAGGTAAACCAGGTCACGTTGTTGTCGAAGACCAGCGTGGAGGCACTGCGAGCAGAGATCGCAGGGCACAGATTGGAGCCTGTCGGCGGAATTCCGGTTGGCGAAGAGTTTGAAGCGGTGCTGGCGCAGGTGGAAGAGCTGCTCGGTTTCGCTCCCGTGTGCGAGCTGCTGCGCGAGTGTTATACCCCTGGACAGACGTTAGGCAGCGCCTTTGGAAGGCTGCTGGCGACGTTGTTCCGCGAGCAGGGTCTGATCGTGATCGATGCCAGTGCGCGTGAGTTTCACGCCCTTGGCTCGGAGGTTTTGCGCGCGGCTATTGTGGACGCTGATCTTCTACAGAGCGCGTTGCTGCAGCGCAGCTCCGATCTGGCGCGCGAGGGGTATCACTCGCAGGTGCTGATCGTCGAAGGTGCGAGCCTGTTGTTTCTGGTCTCCGATGATGGCCAGCGTCTGCCTCTACGTCGTGTGGATGGACAGTGGAAGGCGGGAGCCCGCGTCTATTCCAATGAAGATCTGCTGAAAATCCTGGAAGAGATGCCGGAACGGCTGAGCCCGAATGCGCTCCTGCGACCGGTCTTTCAGGATGTGCTTCTGCCGACCTCGGCCTACATCGGCGGACCGGCAGAGATTGCTTACTTTGCGCAGTGCGAAGTTCTGTATCAACACATTTTGGGCGTCATGACGCCCGTGCTTCCGCGGCTCTCGGCAACGCTTGTGGAGCCAGCGATTCGGACCGTGATGGCGCAGCATGAACTGTCTTTACCCGATGCGATGCAGACCGTGGAAGAGCTGGCGCAGAAGCTGGGCGCGCGTGCCATGCCGGTCGAAGGCAAAATGAAGATCGCTGCGGCAGGGAACGCTCTGAATGAAGAGCTGACCTCCCTTGTGGGTTGGATGGAGCAGGTGGACGAGAGCCTGGGGCGGTCCGCGGAAGTTTCTGCTTCCAAGATGCGTTATCAGATGAACCGTCTGCGCCGCATGGCGGCGACCTTTCAGTTGCAAAAGGAAGCAAGTCTCCGCAAGCACGCCAATGCCGTGGTGAATTCGCTCTATCCGCATCAGCATCCGCAGGAACGTCTGCTGGGTGGGGTGTGGTTCGTTGCTCGTTATGGAGAAGGCTTAGCGCAGTTGCTTGTGGACAATGCCGAGCAGGAATGCCCGGGCCATCGGGTCATCGATCTCTAGCGCGGCAGCGGCGTTGCTGGCGCGCTAAAATGTTCAGTCTATGAGCAAGCAGAAGAAGCAGGAAAACAAAATTGGCTTTGAAGTGGCCTGTCCCGAGTGTGGGGGCATGTTGCGCATCGACCCTGTGACGCAGAGCGTGATTGCGCATACGCCGGCGCCGCGCAAGCGCATGTTCGAAGATCTGCAGACGGCAGCGAGTGCCATGCGCGAACAGGATTCGCGGCGAGACTCTATCTTTCAGCAGTCGTTGGAAGCTCAGAAGAACCAGGCGGACATCTTCGACAAGAAGTTTGCCGAGGCTCTGCGCAAGGCGAAAGAGACCCCAAATACAGGCAAGCCACTACGGGAGTTTGATCTCGACTAGCTGGTTCCGCCTGGGGCGGTCGAGGCCGAGGGTGCGGCGTCCCGCAGGACTGATCCGATCCGGGGTCCAGATTTTTGTTGTGATGAAGACCGCTTTGCTGCCGCTGATATTTTCCAGCCCGGCGAGGCGGTTTTCTATCTGCGCCGCTAGCTGCGACTGCCACGCTTCATCTGTGGTGGTGGGGATGAGCGTAATGGTGGCGCGATACTTCTGAGGAACGCCGGGGATGTTGCGTCCCGGGGCTTCAAGATCTTCCTGCAGGGAGAGACTGTCCACCAGGCCGAGGTCGACGATGTTGCACTTGAGCTGCGGATCGAAGCAGTCGTGCAGAGCGCGAAGGAGGTCGGCCTGGGTGAAGGGCATGGGGACGCTCGCTTAGGTTTTACGTTCTACGAGGTAGCGGGCGGTGGCTTTCAAAGGTTCCGCGGCGACGCCGTAGGATTCGAGTTCGGCGAAGGCTTCCTCGATAAGCGCATCGGCCTGTGCGAGTGAGGCTTCGATGCCGAAGACGGCAGGCCATGTGGCCTTGTCGCTGGCGGTGTCCTTGCCTGCGGTCTTGCCAAGGTCTTCAGAGCTCTGCGTCATGTCGAGCACGTCGTCCACGATCTGGAACGCGAGACCCGCGCGCTGGCCGAAGCGGCGAAGATGCTCGACCGTCTCCGTGCTTACTCCCGCATAGATGCCTCCGGTGACGATGGAGACCGTGATGAGCGCACCGGTTTTGGCGCGATGGATCCGGTCTACCTGGTCGACGGTGGGCTTGCTGCCTTCACCTTCGATGTCAAGGACCTGTCCGCCGATCATGCCGTAGGGAAGGCCCGTTCCGTCCGTGGGACCTACGCCTGTGCCAGTGGCCACGGCGATCTCACGTACGATCTGAACGGTCGCTTCTGCGGGGCAGGCGAGGTGCGAGAGGGTCTCATAGGCAAGGGTCTGAAGGGCATCGCCCGTGAGGATCGCAATGGCTTCGCCAAAGACGACGTGCGAGGTGGGCTTTCCACGGCGTAGGTCGTCGTTGTCGAGCGCGGGCAGATCGTCGTGGATGAGCGAGTAGGTATGAATCATCTCGATGGCGGAGCCGAGGTCGGCGACGCCATAGGGGATGGTTCCCGCCACCATGCGGGCGGCTTCGATGCAGAGAATGGGGCGCAGACGCTTGCCGCCTGCGAAGACACTGTGGCGCATCGCGCGATGGATGGAGTGCGGAGCGGTCTCCGTACCGGGCAGAAGACGTTCCAGCGCCGCGTCCGTTGCCGCCGCGCCGCTTTTGAGGAGTTCAATAACTGGGGAGATGACTTGGACCATGAGCACTTTTCATTTTACGCCCTTCTCCGCTCGCGGCGAGCGAGGGGAAGTGTGATGAGTAGAGCGGCGATGGAAATCGCGATGCCAAGGGATTGATCGGTGGATCGGCGATAGAGGACCTCGATGGAGTTGTCGTGGTTTGGCAAGAGAGGAACGGCGGCGAGACCATCGGTTCTGGGCCGCGTCAGAGAGATCTCCGCTCCGTCGCGCAGGAGGTGCCATCCATGAAAGAGGCGGAAGTTCAGGATGAGGAACTTTGGACCCGCGTTGATCTGGTAGAAGGTGCGATAAGGATCGCCCGAGGAGATCGCGATGACGCGGGCAGGAACAGGCGAAGGTGTCGCGTCGGGGTTGTCATTGGTCCAGAACGCCGGGTTGTTGTGACCAAGCGAGTCGTTGTCGGCGTCGGTCGGTGTGTACTCGTCGGTGGGGTCGATGCCCTGGTGGTTCTGCAGAGCGGAGCGAATGTCCGCGACGGTGTCGTCGTCGTGGAAGGGCTGGTGGTAGAGATGATCCCCCGTGAAGGCAAGGATAGCGGCGAGGACTAAGGCCGCCACAGAGGCGAGTTTATTTTTCTGGAGACGCGGAAGAGCCAGGGCGAAGAGAAAAGCGCCGATGGCTTCTTCGACGGCGGTAAAGCGCCAGGGGAATTGGAGGAAGAGGAGTTGTGGCGCGTGATGCCATACCGGAGCGGATGGCGGTGTGAGAAGGAAGAGAAGGATCACTGTAACGATTGCGAGGAGGATAGCGTTTTGGCGTGTCTGGAGCGCCAGAGGTGCGTTGCGAGTAGGTGA
>JAHFTZ010000110.1 GCA_023265355.1 Terriglobus sp. | reverse complement strand
CGTGCCGCGCGCCGGATCGGCATCGCGCTGCAGACTCCACTTGTTCAGGAAGAAGCCCCAGAGAAGGATAAACCCGAAGACAACCGCCATCTGCACACAGACCGAAACCTGGCTGAGCATCGCACGCTTGTAATCCAGGGCATGCGCTTCGCCCTCTGTAATCAGGTGGTTCGAAAGCGCCGTGCGGACCGAATCGTACGTCGTGTAGCGAGCCCATAGCCAGAGGTGCTTGCCAAAGGCGATCAGCGGGATAAAAAGAAGAACCAGCAGAGGCGTGGTGCGCGTCATCGCCTCAAGCGGACGCCGCAGAAGCAGGCCCCACTTACCGCCGGAGACGTATTGCAGCATCAGCAGGCAGAGACCGCCGCCAGCGAAGCCGAAGCAAAGGATGAACCCGAGCAGATAGCCGCGAAGCATGTGGTTGCGGCCTTCCGAGGTGAAGGCGAAGACGACCGAAAGGAGCGCGAAGAGGGCGGCGACGATGAGGGCGCGTGTGCGCCAGACCGCTACGACCGCCGGAGCGCTGAGGTCCGCAGGAAGTACGCGCGGGCCGTGGTAGGCGTGCCCGTGTGCGTCGTGCCCGATAAGTTCGTTTCCGTGTGCCATTCGGTCTCTCGTCCGCCTTCTTGTCGCTGATACTACGTACTGCCAGTTACTGGTCTATCGGTTGGTGCTGCCGGGTGCGTTGAGCTTTACGTTGTTCGACGAACCGGGCGCGGGCTTCTCCGCGGTCACCGGTCCTGGTTTTGCAACCGGCGCAGGGCCTGCCGGGTGGCTGTTCACCATATCTTCCCCGGGGATACCGTTGTCCTGGTTATTCGGTGTGCCGTAAACCGCGGTTGCGGGAAGCGTCCACTCTGCCGCGAAATTGCGGGGAAGGCCTTCACGCTCGGCAACGTCTTCGAGCTTTTCCACCTTTTCGCCAGCTTTAATATCTGCCGTGGTCGCGTGCTGCGAAAGCTGCAGTGCCCGAATATAAGCTGCAATCGCCCAGCGATCTTCGGGTGTGACCTGCGCGGCATAATCCGGCATTGCGCCATAACCGTTGGTCATCACGTTGAAGAAGTGGCCCAGCGGTGCGGAGCGCAGGCGGTCCGTATGAAAGTTACCCGCCGGACGATATCCACGCTGCACGATGATGCCGCCGCCGTTGCCCACGCGCGAGTGACACGCCGAGCAGTAGATGTTGTATCGCTCCTGCCCCCGCTGAAGAAGCTCGGCGTTGACGGGGAAGGGCATGCCGTCGCCTTCCTTGCCGCCGACCATGCCGGTCAGCATATAGCTGTCCGTATCCGTCTGCGACCGGGCGATGGTGTTCTCCACCTGCGGACGCACGCCGCGACCGTCCGCATAGAAGGCGCTTCCGCGCTGCGGGTAAAGCTTGGGCTGGTCATGCATATCCTGACGGCAACCGGTCAGGAGGGCAGCGGACGCGATGGCCGATGCTGCGGCGATCCGCTGGAAAGAGTTCAGAATCACAGCTCCACCTCCACCACACTCACGGCGTGGAACTGCTCAAGAAACGCGCGCGTTTCGTTCGCGTCGAACTGTGGGTCGATCGCTTCCAGGCAGAGGAAAAACTTGTTGTCCGTCGCGCCCAGACGAAAGTTGGGAGCGTTGAAAAGAGGGTGGTAAGGCTGCGGCAGACCGTTCAGCGCCAGCATGCCAAACGCCGCCGAAAGTCCGGCGAAGAGGATCGTCCACTCGTAAGCCGGAATGATAAAAGCAGGCCACGAGAAGAGCGGGCGTCCCGCGATGTTGAGCGGATACGCGATCACGGAGACCCACGTCTGCATCGTGAAGGCCGTCGTCAAGCCGAGGATGCCGCCCATCAGGGTCAAAAGGGGTACGCGGTTGCGATGGACATCGAGTGCCGACGCCGCCTCTTCCACGGGATAGGGTGTGTAGCACTCCATGCGGCGGTAGCCAGCATCGCGCGCCGCTTCGGTCGCGTGCACCATGGCACCCGGCGTATCGAATTCGGCCAACAGACCGTAGACTCCCTCACGCACCAGCATCAGGCCGTCTCCTCAACAGTTTCTTCCGCGTCGATGCCGTGAATCTTGGTCGCCGGAAGCATCATCTTGATCTCGTTCATAGGAATCATCGGAGCGAAGCGCACAAAGAGAAGGAAGAGCGAGGTAAACAGGCCCATCGTTCCGATGAAGAGCAGGTAATCCCAGCGCGTGGCCTTGTACGTACCCCAGCTGGAGGGAAGGAAGTCACGGTAGAGCGACGTCACGACGATGACGAAGCGTTCGAACCACATACCGATATTGACAACGATTGACAGGAGGAACAGGTACGCCACGTTCGTACGAAGCTTGCGCCACCAGAGAGTCAGAAGCGGGATCGCAATGTTGAAGAGGATGAGCAGCCAGTAGCCCCAGCCCATCGGCCCGAACATGCGGTTCCACATCATGAACCACTCCCAGTGCGAGGCGGAGTACCAGGCCATGAAGACTTCCATGCCATATCCGTACGCAACGATGAGACCCGTGCCGAGCATGACCTTCGCCATGTTGTCCAGATGACGGACCGTTACCAGATCTTCCATGTGGTAGAACTTCCGGATCGGAATGGCCAGCGTAAGCACCATGGCGAAGCCGGAGTAGATAGCACCCGCAACGAAGTACGGCGGGAAGATCGTCGTATGCCAGCCGGGAAGAGCCGCGACCGCGAAGTCGAAGCTGATAACCGTGTGTACCGAGAGTACGAGAGGTGTCGAGAGGCCCGCGAGGAGCAGCGAAGCCGTCTCATACCGCATCCAGTGGCGGGTCGAACCGCGCCATCCGAGCGACAGAAGACCGTAGACGTACTTGGCCAGGGGAAGCTGCGCCTTATCGCGGAGCGTTCCGAAATCCGGCACCATGCCGATGTACCAGAAGACCACCGAGATCGTTGCGTAGGTCGAGACGGCGAAGACGTCCCAGGCCAGCGGCGAACGGAACTGCGGCCAGACGTTCATGGTGTTCGGCAGCGGCAGCAGCCAGTAACCCAGCCACGGACGGCCGACGTGCAAAACGGGGAACATACCCGCGCAGACGACGGCGAAGATCGTCATGGCTTCTGCGAAGCGGTTGATGGAGTTACGCCAGCCCTGCTTGAAGAGCAGAAGGATGGCGGAGATCAGGGTTCCGGCGTGACCGATACCGATCCACCAGACGAAATTGATGATCGCGAATCCCCATGCGCCGGGAATCGTTACACCCCAGACACCAACACCCTTTAGAACCAGCCAGGTGACGGCGATGACGAAGAGGGTCGCAATGCCCGACGCCACGATCAGGCCGAAGAACCAGCCGAGCGGAGTGTGCGAGGTGAGCACGACGCGCGAGATCTTCTCCGTGACCGACTTGAAAGTATGGCCGGGAGCGATGACAGCGAATTCGCCTGTGACCGGGTCGATCATGGGATCGACTGCGGGATCGTGGTGCGGCGGTAGAGGTTTGGTCGCCATTATGCCTGCTCCAATGCCGGGTTCGGGTTAATCACGCCTGCCACATAGGTGGTTCGCGGGCGATAGTTTAGATCGCCCAGAACAGCGTAGTTGCGCTCTTCGGCCTTACGCTTCGCGACCTTGGAGCCCTTGTCATTGATGTTGCCGAAGGTGATGGCGTCGGTCGGGCAGGCCTGCTGGCATGCCGTAACGACTTCTCCATCGCGAATCGCGCGACCCTCTTTGTCTGCCGTAATCTTGGCCGACTGAATGCGCTGCACGCAGTAGCTGCACTTCTCCATGACGCCACGCGAACGCACGCTGACATCGGGGTTGCGCATCAGCTTCGTGCTCTCTGTCTCATAATCCGAGTACAGAAGGAAGTTGAAGCGGCGCACCTTGTAGGGGCAGTTGTTCGAGCAATAACGTGTGCCCACGCAGCGGTTATAAACCATTGTGTTCAGGCCTTCGGGCGTGTGCACCGTGGCACCCACCGGGCAGACCTGCTCGCAACCCGCGTTCTCGCAGTGCTGGCAGAGCATGGGCTGGAAGTGTGCCTTGGGAGCATGAAGATCGCCTTCGAAGTAAGTATCGATGCGCAGCCACTGCATGTTGCGGCCGATCTTCACCTGTTCGCGGCCAACGACCGGAATGTTGTTTTCCGCGTAGCAGCTGACGATGCAGGCGTTGCAACCCGTGCAGGAGTTGAGGTCGATCGCCATACCCCATGCGTTCTGGATCTGGCCAGAGCTCTTGTCGACCTTGTCGTACGACCAGGCGTCGGGGAAGAGGCTCATTTCCTTTTCCGGAGTCTCGCGCATCGCGGCAGCACCGGTCTTGAGATTCGTCGGCGTTCCAAGCTCTTCGTGGGCGAAGTTGGGGTTCGCCTTCACCTCTTCAAGGGTGGCGTAGCGGATGATCGACCGCTCCATCGCTTCGTGGCCACCGAGGGAGACCGTACCGGGCTCCACAGGATGAGCGAGATCGCTCTGCGCCGTCTTTCCGCGATTATCCAGCGAGTGGACCGAGGTGACGCAAAGATCGTGCGTGCCCTCCGTCTTGCGCGCCTGCAGGCCGCCCTGCGAGAACGGCGCGTCCGAGGTGCGGAGCACGTAACCATTCGAACCAACACCCTGACCGACGCGGCCAAAGTTACGGCCCAGGCCGAGGTGAACCGTGATGACACCCTGGGGGTGTCCGGGAACAACGAGCGGGGGAATGGTCAGCTTGCGGCCGTTGAGCTCAAGCTCGATGAGCTCCGTCTCTTCGGTCTTCAGAGCAGCCATCGTCTCCATGCTCATCAAAGCAGCGTTGTCCCAAGAGAGATGCGTCACCTGCTTGGGCAACTCCTGCAGCCAGCCGTTGTTCGCATAGCGGCCGTCGTAGGTGGAGGTATCCGCCTTAAAGTTGATCTCGTAACCGCCGGCAGTTGCGGGAGCGGTTGCAGCGGCGGTAGCCGCCTTCGGCGCTCCGGACTTTGGCGTAAACGCGGTGCCTTCGACCCAGCCGTCGTGCAGAGACTTCTTCCATCCCGTAGCGAAGTCACCCGTGATGTATGTCTTTGCGTTGGCCTGGACCGCATCGTAAGCCGCTGCGGTCGCATCCGGAAGCAGCGCCTGGAGAACGTTGTGCGCGGTAACACCGTTATAGAGAGGGTCGATCAGCGGCTGAATGATGCTGATCGTGCCATCGTAGGAGCGTGCGTCCGACCAGCTCTCAAGATAGTGCGCCTGATTGATGTGCCAGGTCGTCGAGACACCGGTTTCATCCAGATACATACCCATGTGTGCGGTATTGGGCACCTTGGTGAGAGCCGAAGCGAAGTTCAGGTCGGCGGGAGCACTGTAGACAGGGTTCACACCCATCATCACCAGCCACTTGACCTTGCCCGAGTTCATGTCCGCGACGAGCGACTTCAACTCGGCAGTCTGCTCCGTCGGAAGAGCGGCGACCGTCTGCGTGTAGACGACCGTCTTTCCGATGGCGCCAATGGCGGAGTTGAGGGCGTAAGCGGCAGCGTGAATCGCTGCGGAAGACTGTGGTCCGGGAATAACGACCGCGCGACCGGAGGACTTCTTGAGGTCCTCGACCACCGTGGTGAAGAACTTCTGAACCTCGGCGTCTTCGAACTTGCCCGATCCGCTCGTGAGCGAATTGGCAAACAGCTCAAGATCGCTGGGCTTCAGGCCGAGGCGATGCTCTGCCTTGAAGCCGGTGACCGTGGGCATGCACTCTACAACGTAGAGGCGGTTCATCGTCTTTCCCTCTTCGTAACGGTGGCGCTCGGCGTAGGCGCGGGAGACCGGAAGGAAGCCGGGGAAGGCGTTGGAAGAAAGGAAGTCGGCGTCGAGCGAGAGGATCACATCGGCGTCTTCAAGCTTGTACTGCGCGTCTGTGTACTCGCCGAAGGCAGCCTTCGAGGCAGCGCGCGAAGCATCCAGATTGATCGCGTCGTACTGGACCAGCTTTGTGCTCGGATACTTGGCCTGTACCTGCTTCCACTGGGCAGCAAGAGTAGGCGAAGTAATCGTATCCGTAAGGAAGTAAACACCTTCACCGCTGCCGCTCGCCTTGACCGCATCGGAGAAGGTTCCTGCGAAGTCACCGAAGGTCGAGTTTACAGTCAGACCGGCGGCTCGCTTGACCACATGCTGCGAGCGATCCGGATCGTACAGGTCCAGAAGCGACGCCTGGGTAAAGAGATCCGTCTTGCCCATCGACATCGGATGTTCCGGATTGCCATCGACCTTGATCGGACGGAAGGCGTCCGTCTTGACGAGCACGGGAACCGCACCGGTCGGGAAGGGATAGGCGGTAGCGAAGAACATCGGCTTTCCGAGGACGAGGTCCTCAGGCTGCTTCACATAGGGGAAGATCTCTTCATCGGGCTGCTTGGTGCAACCGGTCATTCCAGCGAGGGCGAGAGAAGCGCCCATCACCTTCATGAAGCCACGGCGCGAAACACCATCGGTCAGCTCGCTCGCCTGGCGCGGAAACTCTTCCCGCAGCATGGCTTCAAAACCTGGATCCTCGGCGAGATCATCCAGCGAGGTCCAAAAGCGCTTGCCCTTTTTTCCGGCGAGGCGGGCCTGCACTTCGGCAAGCGTGAGCTTGGCCGGAGCGATGCTCGTGACCACGGTAGCGCGCTGAGGCGCACTCGACATCGATGTACCTTCTGGCATTGCGTTTCCAATCACTTCAGAACTAGGCGTCGTACTCATCGGTGGCATACCTCGCAGCTCTGCAGCTCGTTTGGCGTGCGGATGTGGTACTTGTCCGTGAGATAGACCCCGAGATCGCGCTGCGAGGTGAACTTCTTGTAGCTGGCCGGCATGATGATGCCGGGGCTTGCGTCAGAGTAGGTTCCGGGACCACCGATCGGGAAGGGATTCATACCCGGGCCGGTCGTCGGCTGGCCCTTGCCTGCGCTCTTCATCTGCAGGAAGGCCACTTCAGGATTGCTCTTGGCCGGATCCTTGGTCACGCAGTTCACGCGCTGTGCCGTGGGCCCGTTGGAGCCGGTATCTGCGCACCAGACAGGCTTCGTCTCGCTGGGTCCGGCCCATGCCATGTTGTAGATCTCGGAGGTCGGACGAAGGTTCTTCGCCGGGTCGCGATGGCAGTTCAGGCACCACTCCATTTGGAGGGTGTTCTCTGCGTACATGAGCGGCATCTCGTCCACACGGCCATGGCAGCTCGCGCAGCCGATGCCCTTGTTCACGTGGATCTCATGGTTGAAGTAAACGTAATCCGGAAGGTCGTGAACACGGATCCATTTGATCGACTCGCCCGTAGCCCAGCTCGTCCGTACAGGCTCAAGCATGGCGGCGTTGGTCCAGATCTGCGCATGGCAGTTCATGCAGGTCTTGGTAGGA
>JAHFTZ010000109.1 GCA_023265355.1 Terriglobus sp. | reverse complement strand
AGGCTGAGGACGCCGCTGCTATCCAATCGTGGTTCGCGGCTTACCTCGTGTGGATGAAGAGCAGCGAAAAGGGTATGCGGGAGCGCGACGCTGCCAACAACCACTCCGTGGCCTGGTCGCTCCAGGCGTCGGAGTTCGCGCGTCTGATCGGCGATGAGAACACGCGCGATGAGCTTCGCGTCCGTTACCGCACCGTTCTTCTGCAACAGATGGCGGGCGACGGTAGTTACCCGCGCGAACTCGCACGCACCAAGCCGTATGGCTACTCCATCTTCAACTTCGATGTGATGGCCGGTCTCTGCTGGTCCCTTGGACGCGAAGCCGAAGAACGCTGGCAGACGCCCGACGGTAGAGGCATGTGCCGCGCCGCCGAGTTTCTTTATCCGTTCCTCAAAAACAGATCCGCCTGGAAGTACGCGAAGGACGTTCAGCACTTCGAGTCCTGGCCTGTCCGTTCGCCGGGACTGCTCTTTTGCGGACTCGCCTGCGGCAGACCCGAGTATCTCAATCTATGGAAGTCCCTCGATCCCGATCCGCAGGATCCAGAGGTCATCCGGAACTTCCCCATACGGCAGCCGCTTCTCTGGATGAGAACCTAAACTGAACGTGCCGCGCTACACTTCCGCCCTTTGTGACATCCAACCAACCAGCAGCATTTTGAGGAGAAACGATGGCAGACGAACAGAACGATAAAGCGCTTAAGGATTTGATCGACGCGCTCAACGAAGATCTCTCACGCGAGTACCAGGCCGTGATCGCTTACACGGTGTACTCCAACGTGCTCAAGGGCGCACAGTACATGAATATCGCCGCGGAACTGAAGAAGCATGCGTTGGAAGAGCTTCAGCACGCGCTGATCATCGCGGACCAGGTGGACTATCTCGGCGGCATGCCCACGGCCACACCGAAAGAAGTGAAACTCTCCGACAAGCCGGAGGAGATGCTTCGCTTCGATCTCGACAACGAGACTGAGACCATCGCCGCTTATCGCCAGCGCGTGAAGCAGGCTGAAGCCCTGGGGCACTATGCCCTCGCCGAGCAGATCCGCAAGATCCTCGCGCAGGAGCAGGAGCACCAGCACGACCTCGCCACGGCTCTCGGCATCGACGTTCCCAAGGTTATTCTCGAAGGCGCGTAGAGCTAATTGCTAATTAAAGCTAAAGAGAGCCGGAGCGATATGCGCTCCGGCTCTCTCTGCGTGACAAAAGTCCTGAGACACGGTTGACCTTCTTCTAACCGCATTTCATAGAGAAGAATCCGGATGGACGGTACACCTTCCGAGGCTAGTAAGCCCTGCCGTCACCTACAGTCCAATCGTGTGAGCACCCCAGCCTCTCTTCATATCGCTCTGGAACTCGTGCCAGTTTTGATCCCGCGCACGTATATTTTCCTGCATGAACTTTCTGCGCTGCGCTGCCGTCCTGTGTCTCCTTACCGCGAGTCTCCACGCCCAACAGCAGGATCCCTCCCTTGCTCCGCACCTCTATCTTTCGCTCGATGAAATCGCCCAACGCAAAGCTCTCGCCGAGCGCGAGCCCTGGGCCAGGGCCGATCTCGCGAAGATCGTCGAGCAGGCAGACGGCTATCCGCAGGCCTACCTCACACGCTTTGGCCTAACAAAAGTCGAAGCCCCACCCACAGCCCAGTGGGCGCACTGGTACGTTTGCCCCGACACCGGTACGGAGCTGAAGTTCTCCCCGCCCAATCACAACATCTGCCCGGACACCGGCAAGGATTACCAGGACTATCCCATCAGCGACGTGCACTACCACTTCGAGCACGATGTGCTGGAGCAGACCGCGCTTGCGCTGGCCATTGCCTATCGCATGACGGACAAACCGATCTACGCGCAGCACGCCGCCGAGATTCTGAAGATGTACGCGGATAAGTACAAGGACTATGTCATCGTCGACAACTACGGCAAGCAGACCCATTGGGGCGCGCACATCTATACGCAGACGCTCAATGAGTCCATCTGGCTCATCGACATGACCTTCGCCTACGACCTCGTCCGCGCCACGCTGCCCGCGGCAGATCGAGCCCACATTGAAAATGACCTGCTTCTTCCAAGCGCAGCGACCGTTGTGCGCGGACACAAGGAGCCGACGCTCAACATCCAGAGCTGGATCAATGGAGCGCAGGCCTCCGTCGGCTTCGAACTTGGCCGTAAAGATCTCATCGACGAAGCCATCAATGGACCGCTTGGCTTTCGCTACCAGATGAAGAACTATGTGCACGAGGGCTTCTGGCTGGAAGGCGCGTGGGGCTACCAGTTCTACGCCATGCGGCCACTCGTCGCGACGGCAGAGATGGCGAAGAAGAACGGCATGGACCTCTGGAAAGAAGAGCCTAAGCTTGCCTCTATGTTCATCGCCCCGCTCGGTGTGGTGATGCCGAATGGCAATCTGCCCGCCTTCAACGATTCGCACGAGGTCAAGCTCTTTCCCAACGCCAGCCTCTACGAACTCGCCTATCGCAACACGCGCGATCCACGCCTGCTCGCGGTGCTCGACCACGCATCGAGAAGTAGCAAGGAGAGTCTTCTCTTCGGCGTTCCGGAGCTTCCGAAGACCGAGGATGCCGCGTTGAAGAGCGCTGTCTTTCCGGAATCGGGCTTTGCGATGCTGCGTGGAAAGCATACGGACCTCAGCGTGATCACCAAGTTCGGCGAACACGGTGGCGGCCACGGCCACTACGACAAACTCGGCGAAATTATCTATGCCAACGGACGCATCCAGGCCGTCGATCCCGGCACGCAGCTCTATGGCATGGCCCTGCACAAGGAGTGGGACCAGATGACCGTCGCCCACAATACCCTTAGCGCCGACGAACTCCGGCAGGATGCCGCCACCGGAAAACTGATCGCGTGGAAGGACGAACCCGGCTATACCGCCGTCACCGTCAGCGCGGGGCCGGTGTACAAGTTCGCAGACCTTACGCGCAGCATCCTGGTCACGGACGAGTACGTGCTCCAACTAGACCGTGCGCAATCCACCGACGGCAGCGAGCATCGCTTCGACTGGAACGACCACAACTTCGGCAAGCAGACGATGGCGCTGCCGATGACAAAGTACGATGGATTTCCGAAAGCCAATGGGTACCTACACCTCGCCGCGGTGGAACGCGGCGAAACCTCCGCAGACATTAAGTCTCGCTTCGACAACGATGGAACGGCGATGAACCTCCAACTCCTGGCCGCTCCGCATACAGAAGTCTTTAGCGGCGTCGGTCCCGGCCCCGATCCCCGCGTCCTCGTTCCCTTCGTCATCGTCCGCCGCAAAGGCCTTTCCGCCGAGTTCGTCTCTCTCCTTGTTCCCTCCAAAGGCACAACGCTCAACATCACGGCATCTCGAAAAAGTGACGGAACGCTCACGGTCCGTGGACCCGGTTGGGTCGATACTATCCACCTCGGCGAGACACTGAGCTTCCACCGCGAAAGCGGCAAGTGATGCCAGCGCGCATTTCGGCATCGTAACCTCTGTGGCAGCTTCCATCAGGCAGCAGATCTTCCGTTTCGACTGGGCGCAGAGCGAGCCTTTGCACGCTCTGCTCTGCATGCCTGCGATCGGTATTCCGCTCCTGGTTGCGATCCATCTCGGCTATCCGGGCACGGGCGTTCTGCTCTCCAGCGGAGCCATGTGCGTCGGCTTCGGTTCCTTTCAGCAGCCGCTCTTTCGTCGCTGGGGACCGATGCTTGCCGCAGCCGTCGGCATCACGCTCTCTGCGACCATCGGAGCAGCCGTGCGCGATCACACGTTGCTCCTCGCCGCCATCGCCGTCGCCTGGGCCTTTTTGTACGGCATGGCGAACTCGCTTGGTCCAGCCGCGGCATGGGTGGGGATGGAGTGTTGCGTCTTCCTCATCATCTCGTCCGCCGCTCCCGCGTCTGCTGGAAGCCCGACGGATACACTTCACCAGGCGCTCCTTCGTGGTGCGGGCGTACTCGCTGGCGGCGTCCTGGAGATGATCGCGATTCTGATCTTCTGGAGATTCGTGCCTCGCGCGGTTTCTACGCTCACCGATCCCAACTTCGATCCCGCAACGCTGCGCTGGGATTATCTCCTCTCTCATCTTGCACCGAGGTCGATTCACTTCCAGTTCGCCCTGCGCATGGCCTTCACCATGGCGATCGCGGTCGCGGTGTATCGCACACGCAACTTCGGCAACGCGTACTGGGTTGCGATGACCGCCATTCTTCTGCCAAAGCCGGAGTTCGCGCTCACCACACTGCGCACCATCCACCGCTTCGCCGGTACACTGCTGGGCGCGGGTCTTTGTACCGTCCTGATCGTCTTCGTGCGCCCAACGGGAGAGACGCTGGCCATGCTGGTGTTGCTCTTCCTCTATGCGGGATACTGCCTCCTCCGCGTGAACTACGGCGCCTTTGTCGTCTGTATCACCGGCTACGTCTGCTTCATCCTGGCGATCGTCCGTCTGCCGGAGAAAGTCGTGCTTGCGCACCGTATTGAAGCTACCCTCATCGGCGGAGCCATCGGTCTGCTCGTCCATCTCGTCTTCCGCGCCGTGCGGCGTAAGCTGCACATACTGCCGGAGATCGACTAGATTCATCACCCAAAGGGATGGGGGACTGTGTCGTTTTCCCGCGTCGGGAAGGGAAAAAATGACAATCTTCCCGCACATCCGTCCAAACACGAACGCCACAACCGCTCTACACTTACGAAGACATGAAAATAACCCTCGGAGTCTGCACACACATGCGTCGTTTTCTTCCCCTGGCACTCGTCCTCACATCCGCCTGCGCGACGGTTGAGGCTCAGACCGCACCCGCACCCGCAGCCAAGCCAGCCGTTGCCGCACCTGCGGCTGCGCCCATTACGCCTGCGAAGCGCGCGAAGGCAGAACAGCTACTCGTTCTGCTGAAGCTCGATACCGGACTTAAGGGCATGCTCAGCGGTACCGCCACCCGGATTCACTCGCTCGCCCAGCAGCAGGCAGCCCAGGCCAAGACGCCGGAACAGCAGAAGCTTGCAACCGACTACACCGCCAAGATCGATGCCATGACAACCTCTGCCCTTGACTACGCGAAGCTGCGGGAGCCGCTGGCGGATGTCTATGCCAGCAACTTCACGGACTCTGAACTGGACAGCATCATCGCCTTCTACGGCTCGCCCGCAGGTAAGGTCTTCGTCGACAAGACCCAGCCCGTCGGTGAGCAGACCAATGCCATCTTCCAGGGCGTCCTGAAGGATCTTCAGCCGAAGCTCGCTGACTCCACCAGAGAGTTTCAGGCGAACCTCAAGGCCGCCACACCCCCGACCATCAGCACACCGGAGAACATGAAGGACACCCCTCCTCCCGCTGCTCCCGCACCTGCTCCGAAGAAGTAAGCTTTTACGAACAGAAAGCGCTGGCTAGAGGATCTCTAGCCAGCGCTTTTTATTGTCCTTTTACTTTGGTCATCTCGCAGGACCTGCTTTTGGCGCGCCCCACTCGTGGCTCTTTCAAGCGTAATGTTGGCTTGCCATGGCTAATTCGTTCGGTGGGAATCAGCCGTCCCTTTGGTACTGAGTGAAGGTGAGCGCAAGAGGAGAGAGGGACACGGTGCTTACTGCCTCTTTGCGCGAAGAACGGACTACGATCTCTATCTGCAAAAAGGCCCGCTCCGTAAAGAGCGGGCCTTTTGTATGGAGAGTCGCCGTAGGCTACGTGGTGGCACGTGGCTTCTGTGCGAAGAGGTTCGGCGTGGCAAAACCGCTGCCAGAGGCGGCAGGCAGCTTGGGATTGATCTGGCTGCCATCCGTCAGCGTGCTGTTCTTGATGAGGTGAACGAGATTGTCTCCAGAGGTGCCGACGTAGAAGGTGCCGTTATCCGAGGAGAAGACGCCCGCTACGGGTGCCGTGGCTCCGTTTGCCAGAGTGACATAGGAAAGCGCACCGGGGCCGCTCGGAGCCGGCTTGTAGGCCGGGAGCAGCGTGCCTGTGGTGGCGGCGGTAGCAGATGCAGGATAGGTGACGAAGGCCACCGCAGAGTCCGAAGAGGGAATCACGTTCCCGCAGATCGGATAGGGGGTGACGAGGTTCGCAAGCGTGGTGCAGGCACCCGCGTTGATGCTGCTCAGAGTCACGGTGTTGAGGGTGTTGGCGAACGTCGCACCGACGCCGACCTTGGCATCGGGGGATGCAAGGGGGCACTGTCCGATAGGAAGCGTTCCGCTTCCATTGGTGAGACTCACGTCATTGAGAATGGGGGCGCCACCTGCGGCGCTGCTTAGGCCAAGGATGTGCCTGGAGTCGTTCGTGGCAGCGATACGGTCGGCTGCCGCGCCCACCTGTCCAGCGACGGGGTAGTAGTCGATGGGGTTTACCGTTGTATTTGCGCAGTATGACCGGCCTGTGATGGCGGAGTTGCCGCCGATATAAGCGCCGACCGAGGGGACGGTGACGGCAACGTCATTCGCTCCGGTGGCGGACATGTCGTAGTCATGCCAGCCCGTATTCACGTTGTAGACCAGAAGGTGATTAGCGGCGGTGGTGACGTAGACCGTCTGTGAATCCGGCGAATATTCTGCGCGGAGACCGGTGCCCTGGAAGCTCGTGACCGTTGTACTGGTGGTGGAGGTCGGGGAGTACAGGGTTACGGTGTTTCGCGTCGGATCGGTGAGCACGATGGAGCTGTTGTCTGGCGCGGCCGCCAGGACGCGGCCCTTTGCCGAGATGTCCTGCTTGGTGACGCTTAGGGTCGCGGTAGCGAAAGACATCAACTCCACGTCCGAACCGAAGTAGATGGTGGTACCGTCCTCCGAGAGGACCATCGAGTTGGGCGTGTAGGGGAGACGGACCGGAGTGCCGACGACGGTGTTGGTGAAGTCAACGGTCGTGATGTATTGGCTCAGGGTGCTGGCGATATAAAGCAGCGTGCTGTTCAGACCGGAGGCCGTGGCTTGAATCGTGTTGGAGGAGACCGGCTTACCGTTTCCAAACTGACCGATATTGGTGTAGGGCGAAGGATTGCAGGCTGGCGGCGTGCAGAAGACGTTGACCGCTGTCGCAGAAGGGAAGGTCGCCAGAATTCCGGTGGACGACGCCGCGATGGTCGTCGGAGTTGTGGAGGTGTAGTTGAGCGCAAGACCGGAGATGGTCACGCCCTTCGTGTCTACGATGGTGGCCGTGATCGGTTCCGCCGTGTTGGGCGTAATCGTGACGGTTCCATCCGTCTTCGTATTGGGGGTTGAGACCTTGATGCTCGCCGGAGGGCAAGTGGAGAAGAAGCCCGCGTTCGAGGTAGAGGATGCGATAGTCGCCTGCACCACCGTCGATCCGGGCTGCTGGGCAGTTGCTACACCGTTTTCGTCGATGACGA
>JAHFTZ010000108.1 GCA_023265355.1 Terriglobus sp. | reverse complement strand
GGGCGTGAATGGCACCAAGGGCGGTCTCTTCGGTTCGATCGCCGTGGCGGCTCCGCCAGCAGGCAGCGGAGACTTCTCTCTGACCTCTGCTGCACCCACCGTTACGGTGACGGGTGGTCAAAGCGCTACGCTCAGCCTCTCTCTGGCGGGAACGAATGGCTTTAGCGGCCCGGTCAAGCTCTCGTGCTCGGGTCTACCCGCAGGCGATAGCTGCGCCTTCAACCCTGCCAGCGTCAACATCTCCGGAACTGCGGCAACGACGGACATGGTCACCATCACCACGGTTGCCAATCAAGCCTCCATCGCAGCGCCGCACCGCAATGGAAGGAGCCCCCTCTCCGGAATCGCTCTGGCCTTTGCCGGTCCCCTCGGTCTGCTCGCCCTCGTCGGTCTTCGCCGCCGCTCCGCGGGTCTTCGTGGAGTAGCGTTCGTGATCGCGATGTCGTTCCTGTCGTTCGGAATCCTCGGTTGCGACGGTTCCTCGCACCCCGCAACGCCGCCTGCAATGCCAGTCACCACGCAAGTCATGATTAACGCTACCGCTGGCACAACAACGCACAGTATCCCCGTCTCGCTTACCGTTGACTAAGCAAGCCACACAAAACCAAAACAGCATCGTGAGAGAGTCCGCAGTGGAGATCTCACGATGCTGTTTTGGTTGCCGAGACACTTGGGTTGGAGATGCGCTCACCTATACCCAGAAGCTAGCGCTTTGGATGCTCCACGGAGTCTTCCACCGGGAATGCCATCTCGCTTTTCCCGGAAAACAGCTTCCGCACAATCCACACAGTCAGCGCCACCAGCAGCACCCCCGCCACCGTCCACATCACCGCGGCATGCTCGTGCAGGCCATGACGGAACTCCCGCAGGAGGGCCGGGCCAAAGGTGAGGAAGAGGATCGAACACACCAGAAACTGGATCAGCTTCCCAAGAAAGATCGCCGTTGCAAAGGGCAGCGGCTTCATCTCAAAGACACCCGCTGCAAACTCAAAGAGCTTGATCGGTGTCGGCGGAGGCAACATCGCAGGGATCATGATCGCCAGGAACTCCTGCTTTTCAAACCGGTCGCGCATCCGCTCATACCTCTGGCGGTTGATGCGCTTCAGCAGAAAGAGCTCTCCGCCCGCGCGGCCTACAAAGTAAGGCACCAGGCTGCCGATAGACGAGGCCAGCGCCGCGACGAAGCAGTACAGGACAAACCGGCCATGGTTTCCCTGCACATAGATCAATACCGTGCCATCCATCGACGTCGGCAGAGGAATCAGGGCGGAGTCCACGAAGGCCAGCCCAGCCAGCCCCCAGATGCCCAGCGGCTTCATCGTCGCCATGATCACCAGGCTCGACTTCTTCAAAAATACGATTGGATGCAGTTTCACTGGGAGTTTTTCACCGTAGCTTACGATTCTAACGGTTTGGAGTGCTCCGTCTTACCTCCCAGCAGATCCAGCGCATGGGGAACCAGAGACAATACCGTCCGCAGAGACTCCACCGCGCCCGCGGGACTTCCCGGCAGATTCAGAATCAGCGTCTGGCCCACGGTTCCGCATATACCCCGCGAAAGCGACGCCATCGGCGTCTGTTTTATGCCCTCCAGCCGCATCAACTCGCTCAGGCCGGGCACCGTCCGCGTACAGACCTCCATGGTCGCCTCGGGGGTGACATCGCGCGGAGCCAGACCGGTTCCACCGGTCGTCACCACAAGGCTGGCGGTCTCAGCAGAGGTGCGCAGCGCCGCCGCAATCGTCGGAATCTCGTCCGGAACCACTACCACGGACACCACGGCAAAGCCGGATTCGGTCAGCAGGCGCGCCAGAAGGGGACCGCTGCCGTCCACACGTGTGCCCTGAAAGCACCCGTCGGACACTGTAATGATCGCTGCCGTTTGTAGAAGAGGCTCACGCACCGCCTGATTGTACGGTCCCGGAAGAGGAAAATGAGAGAATGAAGAGACGCGGCTCCGTAGCGAAACCCTTGCACTCATTTCAGAGTCTTTAACCTCATAGATGTCCATACTGCAAACGCCACCCGAGCGCGATCCCAAGAAGCCCGATGTTCCTCTTCCCTCGCGTTACAGCGAACTGGAGCACCATGAACTGATCTACCTCCTCGATGAGGTGGATGATGAGCGCGCACGGGCCCGCTTCCGCGAGTCTATTTACATCTCTTTTATCGTCTGGCTTCTTGTGCTCGGTCTGATCGTCTATGGTCCCGTGTATCTCTGGCATACACCGCGCTTGCTGGCGGTCACTCCGGATGAACAGCACCACCCCAGCATGACGTATCTCGACATTCCCAAGGATCTGGCGCGCAGGACACCGCCGCCACGGCCCACGCCGAACGTCTCCGAGCGCAGCCAGCAGTCGCAGAGTCCCACTCCCTCGCCCGCCCCCGCGATGCCGAAACAGGGACGCCCCTCTCCTCCAGCGCAGCAGCCTACGCCGACACCCGCTCCACAGCAACAGGCTGCGCCTCAGCAACCGACACCGCAACCACAACAGCCGCAACGGCCATCTCCCGTCCAGTCCCGCCAGGCACCCCTCGTGGATAGCCCGACACCCGCGCCCCAAAAGCCAAGCTTTGCCACTGGCGGAAGCGCCGGTTCGCAGATTGCGCAGGCGGCTCGCGGCGCGCGCGGAGGCGGAGACTCCGGCAACTATGGCAACGGCCCCCAGCGCTCCGGCGGCGCCGCCATGGGGACGCAGATCCTCTCGGACATGCAGGGCGTCGACTTTGGCAAGTACCTCGCGCGCCTCCTGGCCGATGTCAAACGCAACTGGCTTCCTCTGATTCCGGAAGAATGTCGCCCGCCGCTCAACAAACAGGGCATCACTGGCGTCCGCTTTACCATCGCCAAAGACGGCAGCATCAGCGGCATGAATCTCGACTACTCCACGCACGACGACGCCATCAACCGCGCCGGTTGGGGATCGATCAAGGCCCTTGGCGTTGCGCAGCTGCTTCCGCCGGAGTTCCACGGGCCAAACCTCGAACTCCGTATCGAGTTCCGTATCAACAAGGACCCGCAGTAGCATGAGCGGCATGCTGACGCCGCGCGAAGGTGCAGAACGTACGCGCCAGGTTCGCGGTCTCCTCCTTCTGCTCGTACTCATTCTTCTGGGGACGATCCTGCACGCCGGTGTGCGCAACGTCTTCCTTCCCGGATGGTGGAGGGTCTGGTGAGCGAACCCCTTCTTCTCACGATCGCCGGTCCGACCGGGAGCGGCAAGACCGCACTTTCGCTCGCCCTTGCCGAAGCGTTGAACGGCGAAATTGTCTCCTGTGACTCCGTCTCCATCTATCGCGGCATGGAGATCGGCTCGGCCAAGCCCACTGCAGAAGAGCGCGCACTCATCCCGCACCACATGCTCGACGTCGCCGACCCCAGCGATGCTTACACCGCTGGCGATTACAGCCGCGCTGGACGTGAAGCCATCGCTGAACTCCACTCGCGGGGGAAGACCCCCATCGTCGCCGGTGGCACCGGCCTTTATCTCCGCGCTCTGCTCGACGGCCTCAGCCCTGTTCCGCCGCGTGACGAAGATCTGCGGAAACGCCTTCGCCGCTCTGTCGAGCGCCACGGCGAGGCGCATCTCCATCGGCTGCTTAGCCGAATCGACCCGAAGGCCGCAGCGCGCATCCACGCGAACGATCAATCAAAACTTCTCCGCGCGGTCGAAATCTCGCTGCTCGAACGCCGCCCCCTCAGCGCACAGTTCCACGCCGCACCTCCGGAGCCGCTCAGGGGATTTCGCATTGTGAAAATCGGCCTCACACCGCCTCGCGCCGCACTCTACCAGCGCCTCAACGACCGCGCGGAGGAGATGTTCAAGGACGGCCTTATCGAAGAGACACGCGCCCTGATCGCCCGCTACGGGGAAGACTGCCGCGCTCTGACCTCGCTGGGCTACGCCCAGGCCGTTGCCGAGATCCAAGGCACGCTGACGCACGAGCAGGCCGTCGCCGCCGCCCAGCAGGGCCACCGCAACTACGCCAAACGACAGCTCACCTGGTTCCGCGCGGACCCTGAGATCCACTGGATTGAAGACTTCGGTGCAACGTCGTTCAAGCGCGCAGTGGAAATCATCCAGTCCTCTTGAACTGGGAAGCGGCATAAATTTTTTTATGGTGACGGAGCACCATCTCAGTTTGACGCCTGGTGAGGCGGATAATTTGTTGTTGGTGGAGGTAGCGTGAAGGACCAAACGAAGGAAGCCACCCAGCCGACGAGAGTCCAGCCAAGCAGAATATTCAAAGCAGCGATTGCACCAACGTTGTGATGATGGCGTTTCGCAGCGATGATCGTCGGCAACAAGTAGAGTGCAATGCCGATAAGGAAGACGGAAATTATGAGCATGTGCCGCATGCTATCTGATAGCCGTAGAGATTTTGGAGTTCTCTTACGCCTCTCGGTGGGTAGAGAAAACTTGTAGTTCCATTTTGGTGCTCGTTGGATGGATACCGGCAAGCGGAGAGGCTAGGCGTCCCGGTGCCTATACCAGCGCAGCTTCATCACGCATGGATAGCTGTTCCGGTTTTCCTGACAGATCTGGTTTGGGCGCTCCGCGCAATCCCATGCTTTCGAAAGAGACCGAAAGCATGGGCACAAAGATTAAGCAGAGCGGGGCAGCCCGAAGGCTGACCCCGCTCCGTTACCGCAGAAGAACTATTCAGGAACAACGCTCAAACCTTCGGTCAACCGAAACCGCACAATCGATTCTGCAGGGATATCGATATCGCGATTCCCTGTCGTTCCAGCGATCAGCGTCCCTGCACCGCCGCCAGCCAGGCCGCCGACGAGAAGGCCAACGCCGCCTGTGGCGATTCCACCGATCAGCATGCCCACGCCAGCGCCGCCGCCAATCCATCCGGCCGTGCGCTTGCCCTTGCCTTTCTTCGTGCGCGTCAGATGACCGGTCGAAAGCGGATAGCGCTTGCCGTCAAAGGTCATCGAGGTCAGACGCAGGGAGAGGATCGAAGAACCTTTGAAATGTCCACGCCGATGCGAAGCGCTCACCACGCCAGCCACCGGTGTGCCACGTGGAACAATCACGCGACCATCGTCGCCCGTAATGCCTTCCGCCAGCGTGCCATCAAACGGATCGCCCGCCATCGCTGTCTTCACGCTGATGTGCTGGTTCACGCGGATCGCCAGTGTCGTTCCGGAGGCGATGCGTACATCCAGAGGACGGATCACTGCTTCGCCGCCCGCGACAGGCTGACCCTGGACGGGAGCGCCTGCGGCAGGTGCATTCGTGGCAGTCGTCGGGGCCGCAGGTGGAGGCGTGTTGAAGTCCGTCGCACCCGGAAGCGTGGAAGGATTCGCGCCCGCTGGCGTCGTAGTTGTAACGACCGAAGCTTCCTTCTGTCCCGGTGCCGGAGGGCGCACGACGCTCGTAATCGTGTTGCCGCTACGATCGACGGAGACCACCTGCTGGGGCTGACCGGTCGCAATCGCCTGCTGCTTCGCGGCGTCCACCGCTTTATCCTGCTTCGACTGGCAACCGCTCAGCGCCAGCACGGAGAGAACGAGCATGCCAGCCGCGATCGAAATGCGATGGCTCAAAGGAATTGCGGAAAGTCTGTTCGGTGTAGGCATCGTTCTTCCTCAATCTGTCCGGAGTTCCCGGCGTGTGAATCCTGTATCCACACGCTGTGATGCATGCCGCATCGCGACAAGCTGCTTGCAGATTCGCCAAAATGTCGCATTACGGCAGGGTTGCCGGAGATCAAGGATTTATTTCGCGCTGTAAACAACTCTGCCGGAGGCGATCGTCCAAAGAATCTGCCCCTGCATCGCATGATGGTGGAAGGGTGTGTTCTTCGACATGGACAAGCTCCGTTCCGCATCAAAAGCCCATACCTTGCCTGCGTCGAAGACACAGACGTCCGCAGACGCGCCCTTCATCAACGTACCCAGGCCCGATAGATTGAAGACACCGGCAGGTCGGTTCGTCAGAAGAGACAGCACCTTTCCCAGTGGCATACCGTACTGGCTGTGAAGAAGCCGCAGCGACAGACCGAGCGCCGTCTCCAGCCCGGTGATCCCGTTCGGTGCGCGTTCGAACTCCACATTCTTTTCGTGATGCGCATGCGGAGCGTGGTCTGTCGCGATCGCATCCACCGTTCCATCCAGCAGAGCGGCGATACAGGCCTGCCGCTCGCTCTCAGGACGCAACGGCGGATTCATCTTCGCCGAGGTTTCGTAACCAAAGCCCTCGCGGAAGACCGCCTCATCCGTCAGGGCAAAATGATGAGGGGCGACTTCACACGTCACATGCAGACCGCGCTTCTTCGCCGCGCGAATTGCATCGAGGGCCTTCAGCGTCGAGACGTGCTGCACATGCAGATGTGGCCGCAGCTTCTCCTTGCGCTCGATCTCTTCCAGCAGGCGGATGTCGCGCTCTACGATCTGCGACTCTGCCTCAATCGTCATACCGCGCAGACCGAGACGGAACGAGACATCGCCCGCATGCATACTGCATCCGCCGGTAAGACGTGTGTCTTCCGCATGCTGCGAGACGGGCAGACCAAGTTTTGCCGCAGCTACCAGGCAGGCGCGCATGATCTCGTCTTCGAGGATCGGCTTGCCATCGTCGGAGACCGCAACCGCTCCGGCCTTTTTGAGCGCGGCATAGTCGGTCAGCTTCTCGCCCATGCTTCCCACCGTCGCCGCAGGCACAGGAAGCAGGCGGACTGAGGCTTCGCGTTCAGGATCCTGCATCCATCGCGACCACTCCGGAGTGTCGTTCACAGGAGTCGTATTGGGCATCGCACACACGGTGGTAAAGCCACCCGCAGCGGCGGCCAGGGTGCCCGTGCGGATCGTCTCCTTATGCGTCTGCCCCGGCTCACGCAGATGCACATGCAGATCGATGAAGCCGGGGCAGACGACGCATCCCTTCGCTTCCAGAACCTCGGCGCGCAGCTTCTTCGCTGCTGCGTCCAGCTTGCCGGGAGCGGCGACGTCGGTGATCAGGCCACCATCGAGCAACATATCCGACAGCGCATCCACATTGCGGGACGGATCCACTACACGTCCACCACGAATCAAAATCGAACCGCTCGCCTTTGAACTGCTCACCTGTGCACTGCTCATCGCTGCCCCGCCTTCAACGCTCTCACCAGCAACGCCATCCGCACATAGAGTCCATGCGTCACCTGTTCTTCAATCGCGCTGTGTGGACCATCCGCCACGGCGGAGTCGATCTCCATCCCACGCACCATCGGCCCCGGGTGCATCACCAGTGCCTTGGGTGCGAACTTCTGTAGCCGCTCTGCGTTCAACTGATATTTCGCTACGTACTCCGCCACATTCACTTCCATC
>JAHFTZ010000107.1 GCA_023265355.1 Terriglobus sp. | reverse complement strand
TTCTGACCGCACCTTGCTGCACTTTCTGCTGGACAAGGCCGTGAAGTCGGGCAATCGGTATGTCAGTTGGGAGACCGCGAAGGAGTTCATGGAGCAGATGGGGATGAAGGGAACGGGAGGCAAGGCGTACGCGGATCTTCGGGATCGCTTCGATCGCCTGCGTGGCCTGGGAATCTTTATCAGTCGCAAGGGAGCAGGCCGGAACGAGACGCAGAACATGTCTGCGATCAGCCGTTCGCGTCTGCCGACCAGCCTCAGCCTGACAGCCGAACTTATCGGCCAGAACGCTCTTCCACTCTCAGAGACGGTGCGCTACGGTGTTGAGATTGGAACGGAGTTCTACAACGATCTGATCAAGCACCATGTTCCGGTTCCGACGGAGTTGTTGGTCCAGACGCGCGGCAACGCTCAACTGCAGGACATCTGCATCTTCCTGTTCTGGCGATGCTTTGCGGCACAAACGCCCTCGATTATTCCGTGGGCGTCCGTGCGCGAGCAGTTGGGCAGCGCCGATTCAAATCCTCGCCGGATTCGGGTGCGCTTTGCGGAGGCGATCCGGTTCTTCCAGACGTTCTGGCCTGAGATGCAGGCTGAGTCTCGCCCGGAGGGCGTGTGGGTTGCGCCGCCTCTGGGAGGCAAGTATCTGCTGCCACAAGCCAAGGCAGCTCGCCGGTTGAACTGAGTTTTCCACCGCTGCGCACTGATTACACAGGACCTGCCGTCTCTCCGGGTACGTGATCTCGTCCCTGCCGGTACGCGAGATCGTCCTTCCGCGTACACGCCTCGTCCCTCCGGGTCGGAGAAGTCGTCCTTCCGCGTACAAATTCCATCTGCTTAAAGGAAGCAAGATATCCAAGATGCTTTTCAGGAAGTGCAATTTGTATCGCAGGATTCTCCTGGCGACGAAACTGCGTATATGTGGGGAAAAATAACTGAATCACACCTTCAACCCAACAGACGCATGCCACCAGAAGCCCAGTAGCGGTTCTCAGGTGAGGCACGTGCCCTGTTGCCCTGACCTTTCCATCCCTCGGGAAGTGCGGAGGCCTACAGGGGAGGCCAGCGGCAGATTCCTCCTTCGATGCCTATGCCTGACGGGAGCGGTTTCGTCCTTCCCGGTACAGGAAAGGCACGTGCATTTCGTCCCTCCAGGTGTTTTTTGGGCGTCCCGCGGGGTACGCAGAGATCGTCCCTCCGCGTACAGAAGCATCGTCCTTCCGGGTACAGCAGAGAAAGAGGGTAGCTTCCGTTGATACGGAGCCGTTTCTCGCAGGATTAGGTTTGTGCAAGCGGCTACTTTTTCGCAGGAGAGAACGAGGCGGTATTGGGATTTTTGGCGACGATGATGAGGTCCACGCGGCGATTCGCTCTTCTGCCTTCCGGCGTATCGTTCGTAGCGGCCGGATGAAACTCAGCGTATCCGGCGATGGACATCCGTCTGGGGTCGAAGCCCGAGTCCTTGAGGAGCATCATGGCCACGGCTGTGGAGCGTGCGACGGAGAGATCCCAGTTCGAAGAGAAGGTAGCGTTGTGAATCGGAATATTGTCGGAGTGACCTTCGACACGCATATCGAGGCCGTACTGCATCAGGACGCCAGCGATTCGCTTGATGGTCTCGGAGGCGCCGGGCAGCAGGGTAGCCTGGCCACTGTCGAAGAAGCCAAGCTCATGCAGACTGATGACGAAGCCGTCCGGTGTAGAGCGAAGCAGCACAGACTTCTGGGCGATTTCTTTTCCCAGCGCATGATTGAGCTTCGCCTGAAGTTCCGAGGTGTCGCTGACGGAGGGAATAGCTTTCTCGTTCGGAATCAGTGGCCGTGAGGCGCTGAAAGCGCCCAGCTCCTGAAAGCCATTTTTTACCGCTTCAGAAACCTTACGCACGGAGCGCTTATCCTGCTGCGCGGAGGCGAAGAGAACGACGAAGAGGGCGAAGAGCAGTGTCATGAAATCGGCGTAGGAGACGAGCCAACGCTCGCTTGCTCCATGTTCCGGCGTTCGTTTGCGGCGACGGCTCACGAAGCAGCGACCAGCTTGGCGACTTCTTTCCGGGGAGCAGGTGTGCTGAGATAGGCGGAGAGTTTTGTTTCGAGCGTTCGGGGATTCGCGCGATCGATGATCGCAAGCACGCCTTCGAGCATCATCTCGCGCAGCAGGCCCCGGCGTTGAACGAGGATCTTGATGCGGCCTGCGCAGGGCAGGAAGAAGAGATTTGCCGAACCGACGCCGTAGATCGTCGCAACGAAGGCGACAGCGATTCCTTTACCGACTTCGTTAATATTTTCGAGTTTCTGCATGACCTGAATGAGGCCGATCACGGCGCCGAGGATGCCCACGGTGGGAGCGAATCCACCCGCCGATTCAAACACGCGCGGCAGGAGCTCGTCGCTCTCGCAGGCGTTGTCGAGTTCGATCTCCATCATGGCGCGTAGATGGTTGGGCGTGGTTCCATCGATGGCGAGCGTGAGGCATTTGCGGAAGAAAGGGTCATCGATCGATTCCAACTCCCTGTCCAACGCGACCAAGCCTTCACGGCGCACGATCTGGGTGTAGCGAATGAGCTGCGCGATGAGTTCGCGCGCCGGGTCCTGCCTGTCCATGAAGACGTAACGAAGTTGCGCGGTTGCTTTGAGAACAACGGGGAAAGGAAACTGGATGAAGACTGCGCCGAGCGTGCCGCCGAAGACGATGAGAGCCGCGGTTGGCTGCAGCATCTGCGCGATCTGGCCTCCGTCCAAATAGAGGCCGAGCGCGATGCCCAGAATGGCGACGAGGATTCCACCGATCGCACTCATTCGCATCTCGTCTTCCTTTCTTCCTTGTACGGCTCAGAGTGAAGACGAGCAGCGGGTTGAGTCCTTATCGGCACAAACTTGTTATGCGGAAAAGGACAGAGCGATTCGGCGGGATTCCGTGGCCAGATCGGGCGTTGCAGAAAGCTGCGTTGCCGCAGGCGCTGCGCTGGCCTGAACCGGATCCATATCGCGCTGCTGCCATGCGCTGCGCACGTGAAGAATGAGGTTCATGAGCTCCTCGAGAGTTTTTGCAGATTGCTGCAGGGAGGCTTCCATCATCTTCGCGCGCAGATACCGGTAGAACTGCGTGAGACTCAGAGCGAGATCGCCTCCGTTCACCGGTGCGACCCAGCTCTCGAGTTGCCCGAGGACGAGGAAGGCGTGATTGAGCTCAAGGCAACGGGTCTCGATGTCGTTCTCGCGAATCGCCTCGGTCGCTCGGCGGAGATTGCCCCATAAGGTGTCGTAGAGTGCGATGACCAAGCCGATGGGGCTTGCGCCCTCAATGGCGGTTCTGCGGTAAGAGAGACCTGTGTCGTAGGGCATTAGCCACCATTCTTTGTATTGCCGAGCATCGCCTGGATCTGCGCCATCTGTGTCGGAAGTTGTTGCAGCGCAATCTCTGCCTTGCTGTACATGGCGGTGAGAAGTGTCTGCTGGTTGGCGATGTAGAAGTTTTCGAAGTCATTGATGTGCTTCGTCAGGTCGAGACTGGTGTCACTGATGCTTTTGAGGTCGACAGTGAAGGCTCCCGAGGAGGGGTCCGTGTAGTTGCTCAGAGCCGTATTGAAGGAAGCAGCGAAGCCGTTGAGGCTTTCGCCTTGAAAAAAGTTTTGAACGTCAAGGGGATTGTTGACCAGCGCGCTGTTGAGCGTAGGCGTGTCCACGGTGAGCGTTCCATCGTTACCCACGTTGATGCCGAGGGAGGCAAGGGAGGGGGCCGAGGTGGTTCCGGAGGCCGGTGTGTTGGCGTAGTTGAGTGCGCTCATGAGCGAACTCTGCAGAGCACGCACACTGGGGTCGGAGCCGAGGATGCCTTGCGACGAGCTGGCGGCGTTGTAAGAGAACTGCGAATTCACGAGACGGATGGCGGTGTTGTAGTCGGAGACGAACTGGTTAACGGCGGTGGAGATGCCTGCCGCGTCTGATGCTACGGTGAGATTGGTTTCCCCGATCGTCGCGCCGAGAAGGCGGAGTGTCACACCTGGAATGGCGCCGCTGACGGTGTTGTTCGCGCTGGTGAGGGGAACGCCATCGACAGTGAGCGATGCGTCTGCTCCGGCCACAGCTTGCGAGAAGTTGAAGCTGGGTTCGCTGATGGTGAAAGGAGTTGTTCCATCGGCAGGAACGATCGACAGGTGAGTGCCGTTGCTATCGGTCACGGCGCTTGCCGTGACGTTGAGGCTGGGAAGCGTGTTATTGATTGTGTTCGCAAGGGTGGCGTACGTTTCGCCCGCCGTGGTGGTGAAGGTGGTGGAGGCTGTGCCGCTGGAAAGGGTGAAGCTGTTTGCGCCAAGGGAACCACCGGCGGGGATATCCGGTGAAGACCAGGTGGTGCCGGTATAAGAGGCGGAGGTAATTGAGAAGTCTGCCGCCTTGCCGGAGGTGGAGCTGAGGATCGCGAGGCGTGAACCGCTGGAGCCGGTGACGACGGTTGCGTTGACGCCGAGAGACGTGTTGCTGTTGATGGCAGCGGCCAGATCCTTGAGCGAATTGATTCCACTTCCGGTGGTGAAGGTTGCTGAGCCGCTGCTGGACGTGAGAGTAAAAGAGGTGGCGGGTACGGCAGCGATGGGACTCGATGCGAGATCGGAGTACCACGCGCCGGTCTGCGCGGTACGGATGATGTTGACGGAGTGAGTGCCTGCGACGGTGCCGGTGGCTGCGGTCGCAGTGAGAACGGAGGAGTTCGACGAGGAGACAGTCCGTGCAGAGAGAGGGCCGGTCAGACTGTTGAGCGAATGCATGTCCGTGGTGAGTGTGGAGGTCGCCGTCTGGATGGCGGTGAGCGCGGTGGTCTGTGCTGCGAGCGTCGCCTGCTGGGCCTGCCAGATTCGTTCGGGCGCGCGTGCGGCATAGATTGCCGCAGAGACGGCTCCAGCGACGTCAATGCCAGGGGTGGTTGCTCCCGTGGCGGAGGCCAGGATGCTGCTGAGGTTCACGGAGGAAGACGCCGTGGTGGAGGACAGGAGGGAATTGATTCCGGAGGTGGAACTCATGGGCTAGACCTTGCCTCAACTAAGAGCGACTTAGAGGGTTTTACAGGCTGGTTGTGCGAGAGCGCCCGCGCAGTAGGACAGAAAGCGGAAGGTGAGACCCGTTGTGGTCTCACCTTCCCCGGTTAGCGTTTGAAGTTAGTAGAGGTTGAAATTACTGAACAAGCTTCAGAACGGCCTGCTGAGCCTGGTTGGACTGCTGCAGAGCTGCCATGCCGGTGGACTGGAGGATGTTGTACTGCGTCATGTTTGCAACAGTTTTGCCGATATCCGCGTTCTGGATGCTGTTGGTCGCACTCTGCAGGTTCTGTACTTCGTTCGACATAACTGCGGTGGCGGCCGTGAGGCGGTTGACCGAAGCGCCGATGACGCCGCGCTGTGCAGCGATCGTGGTGATCGCAGCGGTGACATGAGCAAGAGCCGTCTGCGAAGCAGTGGCGCTGTTCAGCGTGTCCGTGTTGAGCGACAGCGACGTAGACGACAGGGCGTTGATCGTCGTGACAATCGTAGTATTCGCAGCGCCAGTGGTCACACCATCGCCGATGTATACGGTGTTGGTGTTGTTGGTACCCGGGGCAGCAACCATCGCTCCGAGAGCGGCAGAAGTCGTGCTTACCGTGATGCCGGCGTCCCCAGCAGTCTCACCGATCACAAACTTGCCGGCCACAACAGTGCCCGTTACGTTCGCGGAGAGTGTTCCGTCCGTAACAGCACCGGCGATGGCAGCGGTCAGGTCAGCAAGGGTGTTGCTGGCGCCTGCTTTGTAGATGAAGGTACCGCCCGTGCTGGCATCCGCGATCGTGACGGATTCGCCCGCAGTAAGCGCGGTCGTGGTCGCAAGACTGGACTGCGTGGAACTGAAGCTGACGGGGGTATTGGAAGCGAAGACGTTTGCGCCGTTGAAGTTGGTGGTTGCACCGATCTGCGTTACTTCCGAAAGGATCGACTGAAATTCGTTGTTCAGAGCGGTTGCCTGGCTGGCGGTGATGTTGCTTGTCGAACCCTGGACTGCGAGAGTCACTGCACGGTTGAGGAGGGAGGTGACCTGGGAGAGGGCGCCGTCAGCGGTCTGCAGCATGCCGATACCGTTGTTTGCGTTCTGCTGCGACTGGGTCAACGCGGCGATGTTCGCCTGCATTCCGTTTGCGATCGACAAACCTGCAGCGTCATCCGAGCCGGAGTTGATTCTGAGGCCGGTCGAGAGCTGCGTGAGGGTCTTCTGCAGATTCATCTGTGTGTTCGACAGTGAATTCTGTGCAGTAATCGCCGAGATGTTATTCAAGATTGTGAGTGCCATGTGTTGAATCTCCTTTTAGGTTGCCAAATGTGGACCTACGCTCGTCGTTTGTGTGGACCCTGGTTGGGGAGCCGCGGTTCGAGGGGAGGACGTCTGGACAGAAGCACTATCGGCATCCCACAGAAGTCATTCACACAAACGAGAGAGATGTTTTTCTCCAGACGAACGACTTCAGCTTGCGAGAGCTCTCAACTTCCAAATGAAGGGAGCAGTGCGCGACCGGCACTCGCCGTGTTATCCAGCGAGGTGATCCTGCGTCAAAGAGCTTGTACCGTAACAACCGGTACGGGCGCGCGCGCTATCTGGTTGGAGCTTACGGACACCCCTGAAGTGCGCTGCCGTTTCTGGTAACCAGAAGTCCGTCTGGCGAGAATCATCCCAATCGCGACACAACTATAAAACGAGAAAAATACTGACAGGATCCAAAGATAATGACTCATTCGGTCTAGCGTCACATCTTCGCTCAACTGAAGAGTCACGTTGTCCTGCGCGGCCAATACGTTCTCTTCCTCATTGTCCCAAGCGCTCAAAGGTGGCGGAATCTCCGCCACCGGTTCTAAGCTCAGTTGGCGTCGGGTTACGTCGATTTCTGAGTCGTGTCGTTGCGGAGGGGGTTGGCTAAATGTGATTCTGTGTTCCGCAACGCCCTGTTGTGAGTATTGAGAATATGGAACCGCTTCCCCTATTTCCCTTGATAAATCGTCGCAAGGATCCTGGGAAATACTGGCGTGAAGTATCACCGGGCGAAGCGTATCGACTAGCTTCTGGCCAGCTCCGTTGCGGGCAGCGGAGTTCGCAGCCTTCTCTTCGGAAGGTCTGTTCGATTGACCGACCACGCTTCCGAAAGCTCCCAGAGTGAAGACCGTGGCGTTCATCCCAGCTGCGAGACAGGCTTTCAATTTGTAGTTGATATATGAATTTTGTTTGAACGTGTACGAGCTCATGTTTCCTGCTTTCAACTTGATATTGAGAGCAGCGTCAACCCGTAGAGACGGCGCTGCACCGACTTCTTCAAATCGATCCATCGGCACAGTTGAAAATTT
>JAHFTZ010000106.1 GCA_023265355.1 Terriglobus sp. | reverse complement strand
CCGACGACCGCATCAAGGCGACGTACGAGGCCGTTCCTTCGCCGAAGGGCAATGGAAGCATCAAGGGATACCTGGTGCGTCCCGTCAGTGCGGATACGAGGTCTGCAACGTCGACGAAGCTGCCGGGCATCCTCGTGATCCATGAGAATCGTGGTCTGAACCCGCATATCGAAGACATCGCGCGTCGGTTGGCGCTTGCTAACTTCATGGCGTTCGCTCCGGACGGTCTGACTTCTCTGGGAGGCTTTCCGGGCGACGACTACAAGGGCGGCCAGATGTTCGGCAAGATCGATAAGGCCAAGATGGCCGAAGATATGCAGGCCTCCGCTGAGTGGCTGAAGGCGCGCCCCGACTGCACAGGAAAGATCGGTGTGATCGGCTTCTGCTACGGCGGCAGTATGACTAATACGCTGGCGGTTCGGCTAGGTGCGGATCTCTCGGCGGCGGTTCCGTTCTATGGCGGCGCGCCGCCTGCGGCAGATGTTCCCAAGATCAAGGCTGCGGTTTTGGTTCATCACGGAGAGCTCGACAAGGGCACTGCAGCAACATGGCCCGCTTACGGTCAGGCGCTGACGGCGGCGAACGTTCCGCATGAAGGCTATATCTACGCGGGTGCCGTGCATGGCTTCAACTGCGATGCGACGCCGGAACGCTATAACAAGGCTGCGGCGGATCTTGCCTGGCAGCGCACGATCGATTGGTTGAACAAATACGTCAGAGGTTGATCTCAATGAAAAGCCCGATGCCTGCGGAAACTGCGTCCGCCCTGATTGACGGGAAGATCGAAGGGCTTGGGGACTGGCGCGGAAAGATGCTTGCGAAGGTGCGCGAAGTCATTCACGCGGCCGATCCTGAGATTGTCGAAGAGTGGAAGTGGAGGGGAACTCCCGTCTGGTCCCACGGCGGCATCGTCTGCACGGGAGAGACGTACAAGCAGGTCGTCAAGATGACGTTTGCCAAAGGAGCTGCGTTGCCGGATCCCTCCGGTCTGTTCAACTCCAGTCTGGAGGGGAACGTCCGGCGAGCCATCGATCTTCACGAAGGCGAGAAGCTCGATGAGGTAGCCCTGAAGACTCTCATACGCGCTGCCGTGGAGCTTAATCTCGCGGGCAAGAGTAAGCCGAAGCCCCGTTCGGTGCGCAGAAAAAAAGCCGAGTAGTTACTCCGCGCGCAGTGCCTGCATGGGATGAACGGACGCAGCGCGGCGAGCGGGGATAAGGCATGCGATCACGGCTGCGAGTAACAGTAAGAGAGCCACGAGACCGAAGACGCTGAAGTCCATCTTGCCCACGCCGTAGAGCGTGCTCTGCATGCCACGGCCGACGAAGTAAGCGCCTCCCAGACCAAAGGCCATACCGACGCAGGCGAGCGTGAAGCCTTCACGTACAACAAGGAGGACTACGCGTGCGCGATTGGCTCCAAGTGCCATGCGCAGTGCGATCTCGTGCGAGCGCTGCGCGACGGAGAAGGACATCACACCATAGATACCCAGCGCGGCGAGGAGCAGAGCGACGATGGCGAAGCTCACAAAGAGGATAAGAGTGAAGGAGTCGTTGGAGAGGACCTGATCGCGGACCTGTTCCATTGTCTGCGGATTAGCGAGGGCGATCTCCGGATCGACAGAGTGCACGGCGGCGGCGATGCTCTTGAGCATCGCCGCAGGATCATTGGCGGTGCGCACGGAGACGGTGGAGGCGGGCCATGGGATCTGCCAGAAGGGAACCTGGATCTGTGGGTTACTTTCTCGGAAGTCCCCGTTCCGCACGTCGTGATACACGCCGACGATCTGCCACTCCACCGCCGGGCCCAGCTTGGTCACTCCAGGAATGAGTTGTTCGACAGAGATGCGTTGTTGTAGCGGGTCGACTCCGGGGAAGAATTTCTTCACAAAGGTTTCGTTGACGACGGCGACCTTGACGGCAGCGGCGGAGTCCTGATCGCTGAAGGCGCGGCCTCGCGTTATTTGAATCCCGAAGGTCTTGAAGAAATCCGGGGTGATCATGCCGAAGCCCGAGCCAGGACGCTGGGAGAGATCCGCATATGCAGGCTTGCCGACGATGGAAAAGGGCATGCCGAAGAAGGTGCCATAGAGGGGGACTCCGGTGGAGGCAGTGGACGAAAGGACACCGGGAACGGCGTTGATGCTCGCAAGCATCTGCCGGTAGTAGACGGCGACTTTTTCCGGTTCCTTTGAACGGGTCTCGGGCACAGGGAGAAAGAAGGTCATGATGTGGTCGGTGCGCATGCCGAGATCGACGCGGAGAAGATTGACGAAGCTGTGGAGAGCAAGGCCAGCACCGGCGAGCAGAGAGAGGGAGAGAGCAAATTCTCCAATGACCAGAAATTGCCGCAGGCGATGTCTGCCCGCGCCAGTGCCAGTGCGCCCGCCTTCTTTCATCGCCTCGCCAGGATCGATACGCGAGGCGTACCAGGCGGGGATGCTGCCGAAGAGAAGTCCTGCGAGCGTAGTCGAAGCGAGCGTGAAGAAGAGGATGGGAAGGTTGAGCTGGAGGTTCGCCTCCGAAGGCAACATATACTTCGGCATGATGGAGACGAGGGTGCGCAGCATCGCATAGCCCGCGCCGACACCGAGGATGCCGCCGAACGCCGCCAGCAAAAGGCTTTCCGCGAGCAGCTGTCCAAAGATAATGCGGCGCGTTGCGCCAAGCGCGCCGCGGATGGCAAGTTCTTTCTGCCGCGCCAGGCCGCGCGCGAGCAACAGGTTGGCCACGTTCACACAAGCGATCAAGAGGATGAAAGCGACGGCGCCGAGAAGGAGCCAGAGCGTCTGCTTGCGCTCGCTGGGAAGAAAGTTGTTCTTCAGCGGTTCTACCCTTGCTCCCCAGCCTTTGTTGCTCTTGGGATTGGCTTGCGCAATGTGCGCCGTGACGGCGTCCATGTCTGCCTGCGCCTGCTGCAGCGTGACTCCTGGTTTCAGTCGACCGGTCACAAGGAGCCAGTGATAGTCGTGATTGAGCTGCTCGGGTTTGAAGACGAGGGGGACGATAATCTGTGCGTTCCCGCGATCCGCAGGTCCGGGCTGCAGAACACCGACGACGGTGTACGGTTCGCTGTTGATCCGCATGTTTTTCCCGATGACGTGCAGATCGCCGCCCAGGTGCAGCCAAAGCTTGTGCGTAAGAACGGCGACGTGGTCTCTGCCTGCGACGCCTTCTTCCGGAAGGAGGTCACGTCCCAGGAAGAAGGGACTTCCGAGCATGTTGTAGTAGCCCGGTGTCACCAGGAGACCTTCAATATTTTCGGGCTGGTCTTTGCTGGCGAGATTGAAGTTAAAGCCGGAGTAGGCCTTCATGGTCTGGAACGTGGAGTTCTGCTGTTGCCAGTCGACGACATCCTGTGCGGCGATGCCGTTGCGATTGCCCTTCAATTTAGACCAGACCTGGACGAGTTGATTCGGCTCCGGGTATGGAAGAGGTGCGAGCAGCGTGGCGTAATCGACCGTGAAGATGGCCGTATTCGCGCCGATTCCCAGCGCGAGAGTGAAGAGAATGGTGAGTGTGAGGCCCGGGTTTTTGCCCAGCATGCGGAAGGAATGGCGGAGATTTTGAAGCATCGAAGACCTCACTATCCTGCACTGTGAGCGCAGGATAGTGGATCCCAAAGCGGTTGGTCGAGAATTTTTTACAGAATCTCCGAAGTGTCAGGAGAGAAGCGCGTTTGATTGGTATCAATTTCTTCCGCTAAGCCTTTTTACTCGCAATTTCACCCATCGCGTTTACAAATTTGTCCAGGTCCGCAACTCTCGTGTAGACATGCGGCGTGACGCGGATGCAGTGGAGGTTTTCGTAGTCGATGCCGACGGTGTGAATCTTGTAGCGGTCGAAGAGTGCGGTCGTCAGTTGTCGTGGCGTGACGCCTTCGATGCTGACACCGGAGATGGCGCAGGAGAATCTGGGATCGAGTGAGGTATGCAACTTCACTCCGGGCATCTTGCTTACACGCGTAGCCCAGTAATTTTTCAGGTAGAAGATTCGCTCCTGCTTGCGCCGAGACCCAATCGCTTCGTGGAAGTTGATCGCTTCGCCGATGCCCTGCTCGATGGGAAAGCTGCGTGTTCCGAGCGCTTCAAATTTGCGAATGTCTGGGCTGTGAGGATTGCCGTAACAGGTTAGCGGCCAGAGCTTTTCGATCTTGTCGCGCTTGACCCACATCATGCCGGAGCCGATGGGTGCGGAGAGAAACTTGTGCAGACTGGTTCCGAAGTAATCGCAGTGGAGGTCGGGGATCTTGAAGTCCAGCAGGCCAAAGGAGTGAGCGCCGTCGACGATCACCTCAATGCCATGCGCGTGCGCCATGTCCGCGATCTCGCGCACCGGCATGATCTGGCCTACCCAGTTGACGATATGGGTCACATGGATAAGGCGTGTACGCGGGGTGATGGCCTGCTCATAGGCTTTCACGATGGCGCTGATGTCTTCAAGCGGGAACTCGAAGGTGATCTGCTTGTACACGATGCCGTCGCGTTCGGCGCGCTGGCGATACGCATTCATCATGTTGGGATAGTCGAACTTGCAGCCAATCACTTCGTCGCCGGCCTTCAAGGGGAGGCCGTAGATGATGGTGTTCAGCGCTTCGGTCGCGTTGCGATCGATGGCAATCTCTTCGGGCGAGGCACCTGCGAGGCGGGCAAGCTTCTGCCGCAGCGGCTCGCGGCCCTGGTCGAGGATCTGCCACATGAAGTATGACGGCCCCTCGTTCGTCATCTGGTTGAAGCGCTCGACGGCCTGCTGCACGACGATGGGCGCTGGAGAGACGCCGCCGTTATTGAGATTCATGATCTGCGAGTCGACCGAGTAGCCGCGCTGGATTACGGTCCAGTAGTCCTCGTTCTGCGCGACCTCTGCTGCATCAAGATGTCCTACGGCGCGAGAAGCGGCGAGCCAGTCCGTGGCATGGGTCTGGTGGAAGAGGGTGTTCGTAGAAAACGCGCCAGCGAAGGCCGTCATCTTGAGGAAGGAACGTCGATCGTTTGTTGGCATGTAAGCAATCTAGGGCATGGCGGCGATTCTGCAACAGAAGAGATAAAAAAATCGTGCTTTGTCGGAGAGATCGTTCCTCCGTGCCTTCGCAAGGACATTGTAAAGCGTTCGTGTTTAAGATGGGGCATGCGACTTCCCTTTGCAATGAGCCCCACCCGTCGAAGTGTTTCCATCTTTCTCTGCGGCCTCGGTCTTCTCCATGGAACGGCTAACGCGCAGGGCCTGAGCGCGGGTGAGGCGTGGTTACGCATTCAACATCGCTATGCACCGACGCCGCCTCCGGATACGGTGGACACGCTCAAGGCTGGAGATCCCTCCACTCCGGTGAAGGGGATCGCAACGACCTTCCTCGACACGATGGATGTTCTGCGGGAGGCGGTTCGACGCGGCGATAACCTGATCATTAGTCACGAACCCACCTTCTACAATCACAGGGACGACACGACGGCGTTCGTCAACGATCCTGTCTACAAAGAAAAGCGCGCTTACATCGAGCAGCACCATCTCGTCGTGTACCGCCTGCATGACGAGATCCATGCCGACCGTGCTGGAGATCACATTCTGGCTGGCACCTATAAGGCGCTTGGATGGGAAAACTATCCGCATCCGTCTGGTCCCTTTGGCCAGTACTTCGTCACCATTCCGCAGACGACGCTTGGTCAGCTTGCCAGCGCGCTCGAGCTGAAGTTGCATATCCGCACGCTTCGCGTCGAAGGCGATCCCAACCTTGCGCTCTCGCATGTGGCTTTACTGCCGGGGTCGTCGGGACTGTCGAGGCAGGTGCTCGCACTGAACCAGCCGCAGGTTGAGCTGCTGATCGCGGGCGAAGCCAGCGAATGGGAGACGGTCGAGTATGTGCGCGACGCTGTAGCGCAGGGACGGCCGAAGGCGCTCATCCTGCTGGGACATGAAGTTTCAGAGGAGCCTGGAATGGAACAGTGTGCGCAGGAACTGCGCACACTGTTCCCGGGGATGCAGGTCGATCATATCCTTGCAGGACAGCCGCTCTGGAATCCGGAGCATCCACCCACGGGAAAGTAGAGGTCCGCTATCGCTTTCCGAACGAGACCTTGAGGCCGCCGAAGACGGTCACGGGTGCTCCTGGCGAAAGGAAGGTCGTGTTGCGGATGGGGAACTCGGCCTCGCCGTCGAGTTGAACCGAAGCAAAGGGTCGGGGCGTAAAGTTGCCGTTGGCGTCGTAGGGTGTAGAAGCAAGCTGGCCCGCGGTGTAGTAGTGGCGGTTTAATAAGTTGTTGATCTGCGCGAAGAGTTCATAGTGCGTGTTGAACTTGTAGCGCGTACCGAGATTGACGACACCGTAACCGGGGCTTTGGCCGGATCCGAGGTAGTAGACGCCATCGGGCTGGTGCTGATTGTTTTCGTTGCCGCGAACATACGAGGCCCCGATCAGGTTAAAGTCCGCGTTGACTGAGAGCTTTCGCAGCGGATGGTAGTCCGTGTAGAGCTTCATCATGTGTTGCGGTACCTGGGGAATCCGGTTGCCGGGAGAGATGGTGATGTTGCCTCCATCGGGCACGCCCGGGGCACCGTCGAGCGCGTTTGTGTTGGTGCTGTTGCTGCCACTGCCGATGATCTGCGAGCTCTGGTAGGTGGCGTTCAGGAAGGTGTACTCCGCGCCTGCATCGAGGCGGCGCAGATGTGCGGAGACGGCAGCTTCCACGCCCATGCGGCGCGTCTTGCCGAAGTTTTGGAAGAAACCGTAGCCAGTCTGTTGCGATGCGACGAAGAGAAGATCGTCGTAGTTATTGGTATGAAAGAAACCGAGGTTCCAGCGGAGGTTGCCGTCCTGGTTGCCACGCACGCCCATCTCGTAGGTGCGGCTGACGACCTGCTTGAGAGGAGGATCGCTGACAAGCGCGTTCGGCAGACTGCAGGGGAAGTCCGGATCGGCGCAACCGAGTTCGGTGGAGGTGGGGGCACGGCTGCTTTCGCTGTAATCGAAGTAGGCGTGCAGAAGGCCCGATGCTTTGTAGACGACACCGGCTGAGGGATTGAAGCGCTGGAAGATATTGATAGCGGTGAGCGTGCCTCGATAAGAGGTGGGCGGCAGGCGATCGAAGTTGTTGATGTTGGTGTGGTTGTAGCGGCCGGCGGCGTTGAAGACCCACTTGCCCACGGAGAGGGTGTCGCTCAGAAAGAAGCTGGGCGTGTTCGTGCTCCCATGCAGGTTCACGCGGTTATCTTGAGGTACGTCGTCCACGCTGGTTGATCCGTCGAGAAATACGGGGATGCGCGTAACGGTGATGCCGTCCGGATTCAGGTAGCCGTACTGCCCACTCTGCTGGAAGGTGAGCGAACCGTGGTCCCATGCGGAGCCGATGGCGAATTGATTGTGGCTGGTGCGCCATGAGAGCACGCCCGAGAGAC
>JAHFTZ010000105.1 GCA_023265355.1 Terriglobus sp. | reverse complement strand
CCCGTGTGAGCGGTGTGATGGCCGTTTCAAGCGCATGAAGATCGATCTGCCAGCCGTGGTCGTAGAAGAGCGGGTATGTCTCCAGCTGGACGTGGTCGAGCGTCGCAAGAAAGTCGAAGAGCGGGTAGCTGGGGGTGGGGATCAGCACCTCGTCCGCCGTGTCGCAGAGGAGACGGAAGAGGAAGCTATAGGACTCCGATGTGCTGGCGGTGAGCGTGATATCTGCGATGGGAATTTTTTGGTGATGATCACGGTAGTAGCCCGCGACGGCTTCCCGTGCCGACGGGATGCCGAGCGGGTCGGGATGGTACTCCGCAGAGTTGCAGTCAAGCTGAAGGTTCTCCGGGGCAAGACCTACGGCGGTGGGATTGGAGGTCGTGAGGTCGAAGAGTTCCCCGCCCTGCCGCGCTTCGCGAAGGGCGGCGGCGAAGTCAGACTCGGTGAGATCGAAGGTGGAGCGCCGCGAAAACATGGTTTAAGTCTAGACGTTTGGCTCCGCGCGTTTAAGATGTCTGCATGCATGATCAGGTGAAGGCGGTTCTCTTTGACTTTGGGCTGGTACTGAGTGGGCCAGCCAACGTTACTGTGTGGGATGAAATGAAGCAAGAGCTGGCAATGGACGAGGCTTCGTTCCATGCGGGTTACTGGCAGTTTCGCGACGAGTACGACCGCGGGACGCTCAACGGAACAGAGTATTGGAACGCTGTTGCCGATCGAAAGCTCACGGATGCTGATTTGGTGAAGCTCAAGCACCTGGATACAGAGCTGTGGACGGACATGAATGAACCCATGGTGGCGTGGGCTGAGCGCCTGCAGAAGTCTGGTGTGAAGACGGGCATTCTGTCGAATATCGGCGATGCGATGGAGCACGGCGTATGTGCCAAGCTGGCCTGGATAGCGGAGTTTACCCACGCGGTGTGGTCTCACCAGTTGAAGATGCGTAAGCCGGAGCCGGAGATCTATGCCGTGGCGGTGGAAGGCTTGGGTGTTCCGGCGGAGCAGATTCTTTTTGTCGATGATCGCGAAGAAAATATTCGCGCAGCGGAAGCTGCAGGGATGCTGGGGATCGTTTACAGGAACCACGCCGAGTTTCTTGTAGAGATGGAGCGCAGAGGATTTCTGAAGCTGTGGGGTGCCTGACAAGGAACCTCTGAAGCGAATCGGGCTGAAGCAGTAGTTCTTCGGATAAACGGCTCCTTCAGGTGTCGTTTATCCTTAAGCTCTTGAACCCTATCTCTAGAAACCGGATGCGTTCGTCGCCTGTGGCTTTCAATCTGGGCAGATTTCGGCCGTGCGCCTATCTGTTTGGTGTGCTGAGTTTCGCAGGGTCGATGCTTGCTCAGGATCTTCCGAATCGGCCTGAACGTCCGTGGTTTACGGATGCCGAGGCGAAGGTCTCTCGTCAGGCCGAACAGAGCAGACATGAGGAACTCGGACTTACGCAGGAGAAGAAGTACACCCTCTCTGAACTGGTCGATCTTGCCGAGGCGCACAGCCCGGAGACGCGGGAGGCTTGGCAGGCTGCCCGCCAGCGCGCGGCAGCACTGCATCTTGCCCAGAGTGCGCTTTATCCGGCTTTGGACGTTGGCTTCACCGCACTGACAAATCGCAACGGGGTGCTGCTCTACAACACGTTTGTCATTCAACAACTCGGCATCGGCGAAGTTGCGGCCAAGATGAACTACACCCTCTTCGACGCGAACGGACGGATCGATCAGGTGAAGGAACAACGCAGTCTTCTCCGGGCGGCGTCTTTTTCTTTCAACGACGCGCATCGTCAGCTTCTTTTTCGCGTGATGCACGCCTACTATCTGCTGCTCGATTCCAAGGGCCAGCGCGTGGCCGCAGAGTCCAATCTGACGTCTGCGCAGGCTGTGTCCGACGCAACCCAGGCACGCTTCGACAACGGGCTGGCGACTCTGCCGGATCTCTCCGAAGCCAAGAGCACGGCAGCCCAGGCGAACTATGAGTTGCAACTGCGTATCGGGAACGAGCGCAAGGCGACTGGATATCTTGCGACCCTCGTCACCGCGCCTGCCGATACGAGCTTCGATGTACAGAGCATCGATGAACTGACGATACCGCCCACGCTCTCTGCGGAGGGCCATGAGTTGATCGAGGTCGCACTCAAGGAGCGGCCGGACCTCTTGCGACAGTTTTCGGCGATCGACGCTGCGAAATCAGGCGTTCGCGAAGCAAGAAGCCGCTACTTTCCGACGGTAAACTTCAGTGGCAGCCTTGGCGAACTTCGTGCATGGGGTCTGCAGACCGCACAACCCGGAGCGTACGCTACCGGGCGTGTCTATGATGCCGAGTTGACGCTCAACTGGAACGTCTTCGATGGAAACCGCCGCCGCTCACAGGTGCGTGAGACGGAAGCCGCTCAGAAGCGCGAAGAGGAGACTCTGCGCGGTCTGCGCGATCGTATTGAGTCTGAAGTGTGGCAGGCCTTTGTGGATGCCGACACAGCGTTTCGCCAGCGCGACGCGGCCACGGCCCTGCTGCGTGCGTCGCAGGACTCCTACGATCAATCTTTAGAGTCCTACAAGTACGGTGTACGCAACATCGTCGATGTTCTTGCCGCGCAGCGTCAACTTGCCGCGGCTCGCTTTGAAGATGTCTCCGCGAGGGTTGCCGTGCTGGATAGCCTGGCGCAGGTGAGCTATCGCACAGGCGAGCTCCTGCGTACACGAGAGGTTCCCAAACCATGACACGTTCTCCGCACTGCTTCTTTCGACCGTGTCTCCTGGTGCTGCTCGCGCTGCCTGCAGTCTCAGGGTGCGCGCGTAATCCATCGATGGATATCCTCGGCTCCTACTTCCCTGCCTGGGCCTTCTGTATTGCGCTGGCTTCCTTTCTTACACTGATCGTGCGGCAGATCCTGCGGCGTTTCGACTGGGAGTATCAACTCGCGCCACTGGTGTTGATCTATCCCTGCCTGGCGCTCTTCTTCTGTCTCTCAATCTGGCTCGTTCTCTTTGGGGTGCGATAGACCATGGACACGCCCCAAGCAAAACGGCAAACCACTCTAGGCAAGATACTCAGCGTCGCCATCGTAGTGCTGGCCATCGTGTGCATTGGTGTCACGGTCTATTTGACGACTGTCGATCCACGCACGGACGACGCTGAGGTCTTCGCCAACTTTATCGGCATGGCCCCAGTCGTTGAAGGTCCGATCACTGCGTTGCATGTGAAGGATAACCAGTTGGTTCACACCGGCGATCTGCTCTTCAAGATCGATGCGGACCCCTATCTTTACGCCTTGCAGAATGCTCTCTCTCAACAGGAGGCTCTTGGAGGACAAATCGCCAACGAGAGCCGCCACATCACATCGCAGGAATCGGCTGCGCGCGCTGCTCAGGCGAACATTGCGACTTCGGAGGCTGCTTCGCAGCGCTCGGTTGCGGACGTGCAGCAGGCTGAGGCGCAGGTGATCCAGGCGCAGGCAGAGATCGAGCGAAGTAAGCAGGAGGCTGAGTACGCGAAGAGTAATCTTGCTCGGCTGGAACCGCTGCTGGCAAAGCGCTACATCACTCCAGACCAGGTGGATCAGGCACGAACTGTCTCCAGCGCACGCGCTCAATCTGTCCTTCTGGCACAGGCGCAGCTTGCGTCGGCCCGGGCTCGTCTGGATGCGGCACGGGCGCAACAGAGGGGCGCAGTCGCCAGCGTGACACAGAGTGGCGCGCAGTACAGCCAATCGCAGGCCGCGGTGGACATTCTGGCACCTCTTACTTCGCAGCGCGAGTCTCGTGCCTCTGCCGTGCGCAAGGCTCAGTACGACTTGGACCACACAAGTGTCTACGCACCGTTCGAGGCGAGAGTCACGAATCTGCGCATCTCCGAAGGCGCGTTTGCGCACGTTGGACAGCAGGTCTTTACGCTGATCGATACGCGCGTGTGGTGGGTGGTGGCAAACTTCCGTGAGACGCAGTTGCAGCGGATTCAGCCGGGCATGAACGTCGAAGTCTACACGATGTCGCATCCCTCAGAGCGCCTGCGTGGAGTCGTGGAGAGCATCGGCTACGGCGTCATTCCCGACTCGGATACAGTGGGCCGCATCACCGATGGCCTGCCCGATGCGCAGCGTACGCTCAACTGGGTTCATCTTGCCTCCCGCTATCCTGTGCGCATTCGGATTCTCGATCCCCCTACGGATCGTCTGCGCATCGGCGAATCCTCCACGGTCATCCTGCATCGGAAAGGTTAGCCGATGCCAAGCCATGGTTCCGACCTCAACCTATCGCTTGAATCGGCCTGGAACTATCTCAAGCAGGAACTGAAGCCGTACCCGGGGCGTAACTGGCTGATTGTTCGCATGACGCTGGCTGCCGTCCTCATGACGGTTTGGGTCATGGTCTTCCGCATTCCAAATGCGGCGCTGGGTGTGTACTACACGCTGCTCATTTCGCGCGAGACGACAGAGGAGACTTTTGAAACTTCGATCGGTTTGATCGGTGCCATCGGCGCGGCGCTGGGAATCATTCTGCTGGGCATCTTTCTTTTTACCGGTTCACCCTTCCTGCACTTTCTTTGGATCGGAGGCTGTCTCCTCCTCACGTTTTTCTTTATCAGCGCCGCGTCGCAATACCGCATCGCCACGGGCTTCGGCTTTTTGATGACGTCCGCGATTCCGCTCTGGGATCTGCCGGCAAGCATCGACCGCCAACTCAGCCTCACTTTATATTCCGCGCTTGCCGTGGTTGTGGCGGTTGGAATCACCATCGTCATCGAACTGATCTTTGCCGCCTTTTATCGCACGACGCCTCTGCAAGACGGATTGACTGGCCGGCTGAAAGCGGTCTCCGGCGTGCTGAGAACGGCTGCAAATCCCAACCCCGAAGCGACCGCTCAGGTTCGTCAGTTCTCCGACATTGGTACAGGCCTGCTTCGGCGCAACCTTCTGCACATGCAGTCTGGCTCGGAGTACTACGCGCGGCAGGCCGTTTTTATCGGACTGACCGGACGTCTCATCGATCTTACGGCTGCGCTCCTCGTCACACCGGAGCCACAAACCGATCATGAACTGAAGCAACTCGCAGCCATCGCCAATCAGATCGATCATCTCTGGAAGACGAACTATGTCTCTCCTGCACCTCCTGTTCCGGATGAGCATCTTGCGGAAGGACATGCCACCAGTCTGATTCCTCTGCTTGCGTCCACGGTCGGACTCATCAACAGGGCCATCGAGCAGGAGGATCCCGAGAACGAATACATCCTCGATGAAAAGCCGCCTTCGCCTCCTCTCTTCAAGCGCGATGCCTTCACTAATCCAGAACACGTAGGGTTCGCGTTGCGCGGTGCGGGAGCGGCGATGGTCTGTTACATCGTGTATCACCTGTTGGCGTGGAAGGGACTCTCCTCCGCGATTCCCACGTGCATGATCACAGCGTTGAGCACTGCTGGATCGTCGCGTCAGAAGCAGCTTCTACGCTTCGTGGGGGCGATCCTGGGAGGACTGATCTTTGGCATTCTTTCGGAGTCGCTCTTTCTGCCCACGTTTGATTCCATCATCTCCTTTGGCGTTCTCTTTGCATCGATCACGGCTCTATCGGCGTGGATTGCCACGTCCAGCCCTCGCATCTCTTACCTCGGCTTGCAGATCGCATTCGCTTTCGATCTTGTACAGTTGCGGACGTTCGGTCCCGCAGTGCTTCTTACACCGGCACGAGATAACGTAGAGGGCATTCTGCTTGGTCTCCTTGCCATGTGGATCTTCTTCGATCAGGCACAGTCCGGCACCGCAGCTGCAGCCATGCAGGCGACATTTCTCCGGACCATTCGCCTGATGGCGGATTACATGCGAGCCAAGCCGGAGGGATCCAACGCGGCGTATCTGAAAAAAGTCCGCGGCCAGCGCGATGTGATTAACGAGACTTTTTCCGAGGTACGTCTTCTTGCGGACGCAGTGCTCTTCGAGTTCAACTCAGAGCGTGAGACGGCCCTCAAGTGGCGCGCGGCAATTCATATCTGGCAGCCGGAACTGCGAACGTTCTTTCTGATGCAGATTACGCTCGCGCACATGCGCTTGAATACGCCGGACGGAAGACTCTCTCCACTGGCCGAGGAGATTCAGGCGGCAAACATCGAAGCTCTCAACGATCTGGCGAACCTCATTGACGCCTCCATGCCCGATCGAATCATCGACACTGCTCCTCTGCAGCGCGCGATGGCTGCCGACTCTCGTCACGACGCCCCGCTCGCCTCCGACAGCGGAAAAATTCTGCAGTACCTCATCCAGCAGGTGCAAGGCACTTTACAGCAACCAGGCATTCGCGCGCTCGACGAGAGTGCAGGTATTCAGCCCGCGCTTCCGCGGTAGAGCGTTCTAGGAAGCTTCTTTTGCTTCCAGAAAGAGCGCAGCGCTCAAAGAGCTAGCAATGGACAGAGCCACTGCAACCCACAAGACATGCCGGTATCCGAAGACGAAGGATTCGGCGACGGCTCGCTGTGCCTGGCTGTTCCCGGTTTCAATGGCAGCGAGTCTTGAGCGTTGATCCTCAACATTCTTTCGCTCTACAGGCGAGATGGTAAGAGCGTCCAGTTGACGCGTCAGGTCGTGACTGAAGGCCGCGTAGAGAACAAGACCGAAGACTGCGACCGCGAGAAGTCCTGCGATGCGGGAGACGGCGTTGTTTACGGCTGAGGCTACACCAGACTCCGCGACAGGGACAGCGTTCATTACGGTGGTCGTCAACGGTGCGACGCAGACTGCCATCCCGGCACCCAGGACGACGACAGGAAGCAATAAAGTTGTGGCATAAGACCCGCCGATGCTCGGTCGAATAAAAAGCAGAAAGCCCGCCGCCACGATAAGTGGGCCGATCGTGAGCGGAAGCCTGGCACCGTATCGCGCGATCAGGCCGCCCGACCATCGCGAAAGAAGAGAGATCAAAAGGATGAGCGGTAGGAGCGCGCCTCCCGCCTGCGTGGGCGTGTAGTGCTGTACCTGTATCAGGTTCAAGGGGAGAATAAAGAGTACACCGCCGAAAGCCCCATAAAGAAAGAACGTAAGAAGGTTTGCTCCGCTGAAGTTGCGTGAACGGAAGAGCGAGAGACGGACCATCGGCGAGTTGGAGCGCGCTTCCGTGACGAAGAAGGCAGCGAGAGAAACCAGCCCTAAGAGAGCAGCGCCGCCGGAATGACTTCCGGGAGTGGACGATTCGATCAAAGCATACGTAATCGCGCCTAGACCCAAGGTTGCGAAGAGAGCGCCGGGCCAATCCAGATGAGGGCGGATCTCCTCATTGCGACTCTCTGGAACTTTGAGCATGGTGATCGCGACGACCACAACAGCAATCGGAATATTGACAAGAAAAACCCAGCGCCAGGAGGCATATTGCACAAGCGACCCACCGAGCACCGGCCCGATGGCAGCCGTCATCGCGGTGAACCCCGACCATGTACCGATCGCGCTTCCGCGCGTTGCGATGGAAAACG
>JAHFTZ010000104.1 GCA_023265355.1 Terriglobus sp. | reverse complement strand
GGCATCTTCACAGACGAAGTGCGCCGCATGGCGGAGCCAGACGTGAAGGCGATGGTTGCGCCCAGCCAGGGCATTCATCTCGTCTTTGAACGTAACTTCCTGCGCGGCGAAACTGCGATCATGGTGCCGCACACCAGCGATGGCCGTGTGATGTTCGCCATTCCGTGGCACGGGCACACCGTCGTGGGCACCACAGACACACCCATCGATGGCCCCAGTTACGAACCCAAACCCTTCGAGCAGGAGATCGATTTCGTCCTCGAAACTGCGGGCCTCTATCTCAGCCGCAAGCCTACGCGCGCGGACATCCTCAGCATCTACGTCGGCATTCGACCTCTTGTGAAGGCTACGGAGACGAACGAAAAAGGCGGACAGACCAAGACCTCCGCACTTTCGCGCGATCATACGATTCACATCGATGGCAGCGGCCTGCTCACCATCGTCGGCGGCAAGTGGACGACCTATCGCCACATGGCGGAGGACTGCGTCAATCACGCGACCACGCTCGGCACGCTACCCGATGTGCCCTGCGGCACCCGCAATCTTCACATCCACGGATACCTTCCCGATGCAGAAGCCACGCTCGGCGAGATGGCCGTCTACGGCTCTGACGCAGCGGCCATCGAAGCACTCGCGGCGGCATCGCCGGAACTTGCAGAGAAGCTGCACGCCTCACTTCCCTACCGCAAGGCCGAGGTCATCTGGGCCGTGCGCGAAGAGATGGCGCGAACCCTCGACGATGTGCTCGCGCGTCGCACGCGTGCGCTGCTGCTCAACGCACGCGCAGCCATCGAAGTGGCAGAGATTGTGGCCAAGCTGATGGCGCACGAGATGGGACGCGACGAAGTCTGGATCGCCGCACAGGTCGCGGAGTTCCGCGCGATGGCCGCACAGTATCTGCCTGTGAAATGAGAACGATCACTCCGCAGTGATATCGCAGTGATATTGTGGATCGTGAAATTTTGAGGTGAGAATGCGCAGTCCGTTTCTCGGCGAGTTGATGGGAACGTTTGTGATGATCCTGCTCGGCGGCGGTGTCGTCGCGGGCGTTTTGCTCAAGAAGACCAAGGCCGAAGACGGCAACGCCACAGGCAAATGGATGGTCATCACCACGGCCTGGGCCTTCGCCGTGCTCTGCGGTATCTTCACCGCGCAGCTCTTTGGCAGCGTCGACGCACATCTCAACCCAGCCTTTACCCTGGCCTTCGCAATCAAGGGTGGCGAGTTCACCAAGCTTCTTCCCTACGCCACGGCGCAGGTGATCGGCGGATTTCTCGGCGGCGTCTGCGTCTGGCTCTTCTACTTTCCGCACTGGAAGGTCACGGAAGATCAGGGCGCGAAGCTCGCCATCTTCGCTACCGGCCCCGCGATTCGCATGCCGCTGGCAAATCTCTTCTGCGAGTTTCTCGCGACGTTTGTTCTGGTCATCGTCGCAGGTGGTATGAGTTCGAAGCTTGTCCTCACGACCGGTGCAGCGGCAGGCTTGAGTCCTCTGCTCGTGAGCTGCCTCGTCTGGGGAGTGGGTCTCTCGCTCGGATCGACGACGGGCTATGCGATCAACCCGGCGCGCGATCTCGGCCCCCGCCTCGCCCATGCCCTCATGCCCATTGCGGGCAAAGGGAGCAGCGACTGGGCCTATGCCTGGGTGCCGATCCTTGGGCCATGCTTAGGAGCCGCACTCGCCGGGTATATTTTGCGTTTGCTGAATGCCTGAGAGTTCAGGTTTTTTGTCCTCCCGCAGCGCAGCGAAGGGATCTGCTGTTTGGATTTACTTTCTAAAGCAGATCCCTCCGCCTTGCTACGGAATGACAATTTCGAAAGCCGCTACTTCTTAGCAAGCTCCGCTTCGATCGCCTTCACAACCACAGCGGCATCCGGCAGAGTGTCCGGAGAGAAGCGTGCCACGATCTGGCCATCCCGCGCCACCAGAAACTTTTCGAAGTTCCAGAGAAGCTCTGGCTCCTTGTTCGGCGAGATGCCGTACTTCACCAGGCCCTCAATGAAAGACTGCTTCCCTTCACCAACGGACGTGGGCTTAGCCGCAATCAGGGCGCGGTAGAGTGGATGCTTCTCCGGCCCTGTGACGGTGATCTTCGAGAAGAGTGGAAAGTCCACGCCAAAGGTAGAGGTGCAGAAGGCTGCAATCTCTTCGTTCGATCCAGGCTCCTGACCGGCAAAGTCATTCGCCGGAAGGCCGAGGATTTCGAGACCGCTCTCGCGGAAGCGTGTGTAAAGTTTTTCGAGCGCGTCGTACTGAGGAGTCAGGCCGCATTTGGAAGCGACATTGACGACGAGCAGCACCTTGCCCCGGTAAGGAGCAAGAGAAGTCGTCTCGCCGTCGATGCGCTGAAGAGGAATGGAATAGAGATCGTTCGCCATAGCCTATAGAGTACATTCGGACGGCCCCATCCGAATGCCCAAACGGACTAGGACGCTTCGGTAGGAAGTTTCTGGCGACGCTTTTTGTACGCTGCGAGATCGCTCTGCCAGGCAGCAAGAGGACTTTCGCTATCCGTCTGCTTCTGCAGAAGGGCGATCTGTTCGCCGAACGTCGTCGGCGCGGAGGTCTTCTGGAACGCAGCTTCATCGCTGGCCGTCTCCGCGGAGACAGACGCCGCTTCCGCCGCCGCCGCCGCATTGGCGACCGTGGTGGCCGCATCGACGGGTTCGTCGGTGCGGAACGAACGGGGAAGCTCAGAGGGGTGGAACTCGATGCCGAGCGCCGCCAGCGAGCGTGCCTGGTTGGCGAGCTGTTCGCGCTTGGTGGTCGCCTTACGCACAGCGGCGTCACGCAGGGTCTCCGTCGGGAAGACCTCGTGCTTGACGAGGTGAATCAGCTTACGGTCAAAGAGATCGATTTCGCGATGGATGTCGCGCAGGGTGTATTTATCTTGCGGAAGTGTACGCATACGGTTGACTTGCTCCGTGGATCGCGATTGGCGTTGGTTGAGAAGCGACTGCAGGCTAACGCGACGCTGCGGGGTGCAGCATTAATAACCTGCTACTAATGAGATGCCAACTGAAGGGAAGATGCGAGCCGGACGAGCAATTAATTTCGTTGCGCAGAGCTTTCGGATGGGAAGTTTCGAAGAGTTGCTGTTAAATGCAGAGGGGAGACGGCTGTTGCGCCATCTCCCTCTGCGAAGATTGCGTGAGTGATTAGGCTACAGCGCGGACATTCTCTGCCTGCCAGCCCTTGGGACCCTTCACTACGTTGAATTCTACGCGCTGTCCCTCTTGCAGGCTACGGAAGCCCTGTGCCTGAATCGCGGTGTGATGAACGAAGACATCTTCGCCGTTATCGCGCGAGAGAAATCCGAAACCCTTGGCATCGTTAAACCACTTCACTACTCCATTTTCCAGTTCCATTTTGCGTTTCCCTGTCGTATTACTAAAATTACCGCTGGATCATGGACTAGGGTTTGCTGGTGTAGCAGTAGTGCGGACGAGCAAAGGACCAAGATCGGATCTGCGATTGCGGTTAATATTAGCACGAATATGTAAAGCAGTTGCAAACCTTAAATGAACTCATGCGTCCAATGCGGGTTTCTTCCCGGTTTCTTCGGCATTGCTCGGCAGAATGCGCTCCAACAGTAGACGAAGCTCCAAAACCTCCTGCTCAAGACGCTGAACGCGGCTCGCCAGAGACTCGCCAGCCTCCTTCGAAACGGGTGGCGCAATGTCGATTTCCACAGCCCCGCTCAGCAAATGTGCATAACGCGACTCCTTGGACCCCGCCTGCCGGGGCAGCACCGTCACCAGCGCCTCCTCCCGCTCAGCCAGTCGGTTCAGCGCCGAAAGCACTGCGGGAATATCGTCGAAGCTGAACAGGCGATCCGACCGCTGGCGCAGCTCTCCAGGAGTCTGCGGTCCGCGCAGCAGAAGAAGACACAGCACCGCGGTCTCGTCCCGCCGGAGATTGAAGACCGTCCGCGCACGGTTCTCATACCGTGGCACACGGGTGTCATGGGTTGTGGAAACAAGGTCCGCGTCTTCCAGATCGCGCAGCGCCGACCGTAGGTCGCCCTCCACCAGCGACATCACCGGATCGCGAGAGGACTTCTGGTTACACGCGGCCAGCAAAGCGTTCAACGAAAGCGGATAGTACTCCGGCGTCGCGATCTCTTTTTCGATCAGCGCGCCCAGTACACGTGCCTGGATGGGGTTCAGTTCCATGGAATCATGTTACGGCTTTGGCGACGGCTTTTCCTCCGGCGCAGCTTCCTTCGTCATCGATCCCACAATGTGCGCGCTCACCTGCGTGCGGTGGAAGTCCGTATAGGTGGCTACGAAGGTCCACGTCGTGTGCCCATCTCCAATTCTTGCTGGCGGCCCTGCACGTCGTCCAATGCCGCTCGCACTCATCTCCGCGTTCGTATCCTGCCTGGCCTTGGAGCGGATCTTTACGGGCATCCAGAAGAGCTCCTTCCCCAAAAGCACCTGACCGTACTCCGCCGTCCATGTCCATGGTCCGAAAACACCGGGAAAGATCTGGTATTCGGGGACGTGCCTTTCAATGCGGGTGACCTCCATGCTGGCGGGATCGATGGTCACCTTGCCACTCACGTTCTCATACGTTGGGCAGTCCGTCCCCCGCTCCGCCTTCGGCAGATCGGCAAAGTCCACCTCGATCCGTTCCATCTCGCCATGCGACCGATGCACCTTCAGCTTGTAGCGAAAACAGGCCCGCGAAGGCGTGGAGACCGTCTCCAGACCGGAACCAAAGACGCCGGTCAGGATGCTCGGCCCCTTGATCGTCTGTTCTTCCTGGGAGAGAGCTCGACCATTGATGGCCTTCACCGAGCGCGACTCCTCGAAGTTCGCCACATGCTTCACAACGGTACGCCGCAGACGGAAGATCGAATCCGTAACAGTGCGTCTCCACCCCCACGTACTGCCCGCTTCCATCTCGGAGACCACATGTTCGCTGCAAAAGAAGTTCGGCACGGAGTCGTAAAACTCGATGCGATTCCGGTCCAGCCGCGCCAGCACCTCCTCCAACGTTGGATCGGGAGCGCTCTGTGCCTGTGCGTAAAGCGAAATGAGGGCCAGCAGCGTCCCGGTGCATAGAAAAAGCCTAAGCAAGCCAAAGAAGCAGTTCACTGCCGTCGCCCTGGGGGAAGCGTTCATCGCAATACCTTATGCGAAACATTATGCGACGGACGCACGTTGTGTGCGCTCATTCTTTGCAATTCATCGCGCAATCGTGCACGCATGTACCAACCTCAGGATCACATGGCAGCGACCGCCTTTATCCCCTGCAGGTATAAGGTCCAAAGACGGCGCGAACGTTGCCATTCTCCACAGTGCTGTCCACCACCAGGATGCGATAACTCCCTCCGCCCGGGGCGACCCGCACCACCACGTGTCCGCGCCGGCTCTTCAGCATGGGCGTAAACCGGCGATTCATCAACTCATTCGCCGGAAGCACGTCGAGCGCAAAGACATCGTGCGTTGCGCCGCGTCCCCACGCACCCAGCATCCGTTGCAGCTGCGACGCACCCGCGTGGCCAACATCCCACGCCTGCACGATGTACACCTGCGCATCGAGGTTGCGCACGAACTCTGGCCCGCAGGCGTCGAAGTAGCCGTGATGGTCCGCAGCCGCAACCTCGCTTCGACCGGCGACCTTGGTCACCTGCGACTCGACATCCTGCCACAGCGCTCGTCCGTCGTGCGTGTCTGCGGAAAGATCGCCGCCTGCAAAGTAACTGAACTTGCCATACGAAAGCTTGAGAGCCACGGACGAAAGATTTTCGTTCGGCCGATCCTCCGGAGCGAGGCTCTGCGCCGAAGGAAAATCCGTGTGCGTCCCGTCGCCCTTGCCGTCCCAGATCACCCCGTTCGCCGCCAGCATGCGCACCGCGAACTCCGGATACTTTTCTGCACTGCGCAGCTTCATCTGCTCCGTCGAGCCGACCTTTACCTTTTCCACCGTGCGCGCCGTCTCCACACGATGCTTCAGATACACAATGTAGTTCGTGGTGAAAGCCCCCGGCGGCGGAGCGAATGGAAGATACTCCGGATACCCGCGATCCAGCAGCGTCGTAATCGGCATCAGGGCATCCACATCGCTCACGCCGGTGAGATGAAATCCACCGCTCGGTGCCATCGGCGTCTCCGCACTCACATCGCCCACGTGATCCGGGTGCACGTGCGTTATCACCATGTAATCCAGCTTCTTGCTTGTACAGTGTTGCAGCGCATACCGCGCCTGCCACTCACCCGCGCGGCGCGAAGCATCCGGCCTGGCTTCGCTGCTCGTAGCCACGCCGGCATTGGGAGATCCCACGGCCGAAGCGCCTGCATCGATCATCAGCGTCGTTCCATCCGGGCCGACAATCAGGGTGCAGTTGCCGCGTCCCGTGTCGATGTGATGAAGATCGAGCTCGCCTTCGCGACGCGGCGGCAGAGGAGATCCAACCTCCGTTGCCGTATCCGAACGCATTACCCCACCCGCCATCGCAGCAACCGCCAAAGACTTCAACATGACACGCCGATCCATACTCGCAGAGATTCTCCTGAGATCGCGTTCAGTCTCTCATCCCCTGCTCGCCGTGACGAGTGAGAGCCGAACACAATTCATATCCCTTCCAGCAGAAGACATGCGCACCGAACTCATTTCCGGCGAGATGCAGGATCCCCTTGTCCATCGTGACCAGAACCAATCCTTCTCGCACAGCAAGGCCGAGCAGGTACCTGCTTGGTTCCATACAGCCGCGTCGAGAAAGGTCTGCAGAGCGTCTGCCAATCGTCAGTAATGGGCCGAAGACATTCACATCCAGAAGGTATTCGGCCTCAGACAACCTCATCCTCCGAGGCCTCTTTCAACATTTCAGGAGTGAGCCCGTCACCGGTTCCGGCGATCACCAGATATCCATGCGGGCTCGTCTTCAACCGCGACGAATCGCTCCCCGTCTCCGATACCTGCTCAGCGCGGCGGACCAACTCGCTCAGTGCGGCGGAGAGGGTAATTCCCTTTGCGCCCGCATACGCTGAGGTAAAGCTGTAAACGTCTGCATCGAGATTGACCGTTAGCCTCATACGCAGATATTGCACCAATAATAAGACTGGTGCAATCTTTCGATTCGGTGAAATTGCTTTCTGCCGCAGATGGCTTCATGCCCTCCTCTTCGCGTCTTTGCGAATCGGTGTGCGAGTAGCCACGGGTTAGCGATACGCCTTGAGCTGCTTGACCCAAGCGGGCGCGTTTGCGAGAAGCGGTTCAGAGAAACAGTCGAAGCTCGCCTGTTCTTTCCCCGTTCGGACATCTGCGAGTATGCAATTCAAGGCGAAATGCAAAGGTCCAGATTCATAGGCGACCTGTCGGCCATCGCTTAGGAAGATCCAGTTCCACACGAATCCATCTCCGGGAAACCGATGCAGGATTCTTTTGTCCCGGGCGATCACCAGGGTCATCGGAAGCTCACCCTTACCCTCTATTGGGGACAACAGCGTCCACCCTTCTAGTCCATGAGGT
>JAHFTZ010000103.1 GCA_023265355.1 Terriglobus sp. | reverse complement strand
TACCGGGGGCTGGCTTCGCTGAAGCCGGAGATTGAAAGCATACAGGCACGCAGGGCATTTGCGGAGGCGCGATGATCGAGCGGATCGATGGAAGAACAGACGGCGCGAACGCAGCCGTTGTGAATCGGACCCGACGTGCGGTACGGCAGAGGGCGCAGGCGATGCAGGCACAGCGTTCTCGATTACAGGATCTCTGGCTGCCGATCAGCCTCTGCTCTGTCCTGCTGATCATGGTCTGCTATGCGGTATGGGCGGTCATGGAGCAGAACGAAGGCTCGATTTCCGATACGTCGAACCTCTCGTCCGAGCCCGGTGGGCTCTCCTCCATTCTTCTTCTGTGGCTCTTGCCGGTCTCAATTGCCGGGATTGCGATGGTCTGGATGCGGCGCGGCAAGTCGGACGAGGCGACACGATAAATCATGTGGAACCATGAGATAAACCGCGGACGCGATACGGGCAAGGGCGACAGCGAGATGAGCCTTATCCCGCGCTGGTCCATTGTGTTGTCGCTTGCGGTCTTCGCTTTCTGGCAGTACATCTTCCATTACGTGATGCCGCATCCGCGTCACGACCTGCTGCCCATGCGCATTCTCATGGGATATAGCTGGGGCATGGCAGTCGCCAGCTACGTTTTGCTGATCGGATATATCAGCCGCGATGTGAAGCGCCGCAACATGTCTGCCGGTCTGTGGATGCTCATCGTTCTAGTGATTCCCGGTTTCATTGGGGCGATTGTGTACTTCATGCTGCGCGAGCCGATCTTGAGCAAGTGTCCGTCGTGTTCGACCGAGGTGGCTTCGAGCTTCCACTTCTGCCCGGAGTGCCAGTTCCAGATGGCCCCGGTCTGTGGACAGTGCTATCGCGGTGTGCAGATTACCGACGTGTATTGCGTGAACTGCGGACACGAACTAGCGCAGGATGCTTCTCCCGCACGGCTCCGCGCCTTTCGTGAGTGAGCAGCAGTCAAGCAAAACTCTATACTGAATCAATGCCGTTACGAGTCATCGTCGTGGACGACGAGCCCCTTGCGCGTGAGGAACTGGAGTATCTGCTCGGGCGTGTAGGGGACGTGGAGGTTGTTGGCATTGGCAACAACGGCATTGAGGCCGTTGATCTGATCCGCACCCATGAGCCGGACCTCGTGTTTCTGGATGTGCAGATGCCGGGGCTGGATGGTTTTGCCGTTCTGAAAAAGCTTCTGGCGCGCGAGCACCGCGATGCCAAGCGCCGTATGCCACAGATTGTCTTTGCCACGGCGTTCGATCAGTATGCCGTGCGAGCGTTCGAGGTGAACGCGGTGGACTACCTGCTGAAGCCCTTCGATCGCGCGCGTCTGCAACAGACGATCGAGAAGGTGAGGGCGCGGACGCAGAGTGAGGAGAGTGGTACGGCTGCTCCGTCGACCGATGCACGGCTGGACTCTCTGCTGAAGCTGCTGGAGCAACAGACGGCCTCCACCTCTCCGACCACTTCGCAGAAGCCGCAGCAGACGGGCAAGGTCGTGGTTCGCGCGCAGCAGCGTTTGCTGCTCATCGACCAGAAAGAGATCTGCTTTGCTTCGACGGACGGCGGCGCGATCCGTATCGTGACGCAAGCAATCGAAGGTACGTCCAACTGCAGGACTCTTGAAGAGCTGATGGACCAGCTCGATCCCGAAATGTTCTGGAGGGCGCACCGGTCGCACGTCGTGAACATCGAACACATCCGCGAAGTGGTGCCGTGGTTCAAATCAAGCTACCAGCTACGCATGGATGACAAGAAACAGACGGGTCTTCCCGTGAGCCGCTCTCAGACAAAACGGCTTCGGGAGTTATTTAACCTCTGATGGGCCGCTCTATCTGTGAGCCTGGCTGAGGAACGAAGGTCTCCATTGTGCCAGCTCTCTTTGCTCGTCCCTGCGGAATAAAATCAGGGGAGGACGGTGTCTTTCCAACTGAGGGCTAAAAATCGGGACGCGAGAGAATTATTCCGTTGTCCCTCCCGCAATACGTTCCAGACGTCATTCCTGCATGGAGAGAACTTTGATTCCCACATCTGCACCAGACTCAGATTCCTTCGTTCCCGTCGCCGATCTTGCATCTTCCGTGGTGCCTGGCAAGGAAACCCTGCCGCGGGACTGCACCTTTTCCTCATCGGATTGGCATGCGCTCGCAAAGTTCTGGTATCCGGTCGCCTTCTCCAGCGAGGTCACAGACAAGCCTTACGCGGCGCGCCTACTGGACGAGCGGGTTGTGGTCTACCGCGTCTCCAATGGGTCGCTCGCGGCCGCGAAGGACATCTGCTATCACCGTGGAGCACCGCTGAGCCTTGGGCACGTGGAGGGTGACGAGATTATCTGCAAATATCATGGTCTGCGCTATAACGTGGACGGACGCTGCACCTGTATCCCGGCACATCCAAACGGGGCGATCTCCCCTCGCCTGCGGCTGCACATGCTTCCGGTGCAGGAGGCTTTCGGTCTTGTGTGGGTGCGCCTGGCGGAACGCGGCGAGGCGTCGCTTCCCGTGATGAAAGAATGGGACGATCCTTCGTATCTACAGGTCCTACCGGATAGCGTGACGATGAAGGCTTCTGCAGGACGTCAGATGGAAGGTTTTCTGGATGTGAGCCATTTTGCCTTTGTGCATGTGGAGACCTTCGGAGAGGTGGAGAATCCCGAGGTTCCCGATTACGTGGTGGAACAGACCCAGCACGGTTTTGTGGCGGATTACTACAGCACGGTCAGTAATTATTCCGTGGGATATAAGCACCTCAATCCACCCGGTTTCATCTGGCGTAGACGCTTCGAGGTCTTTGAGCCGTTTGCCGCGAAGCTGAGCATCTTCTTCCCAGGGGAGGGACAACTCCATATCCTCAACGTCGCCTCTCCTGTCTCTGCGCGGAAGACACGCCTGTTCGTTCCTATCTGCCGCAACTTCGAGCGCGATGCGCCGTTGCAGGCCACGCTCGACTTCAATCATCTGGTCTTTGCAGAGGATCAGGCCATCGTCGAACAGCAATATCCTGAGGACCTGCCCCTCGATCTACAGGCAGAGGCACATTTTCCCGCAGACAGAAGTTCCATCGCCTATCGGAAAAGGCTTGCAGCCCTGGGTCTGGGCAGGAGCTTCACCGCCTAGCGGCAGCTGGAAAACGGAGGTATGCTCGTTTCCATGGAACATCTTGTTAGCGTCTCCTGGCTTGCGGACCATCTGAAGGATGAAGAGACGTTGGTGCTGGATGCCACGCTCGCGCCTCCCGGCTCCGCTGTCTCCGTGACGCCGCGTGCCAGATACGAAGCGAACCATATTCCAGGCGCGATCTTCTTCGATATCGACGAGTTCTCGGACCATGCCACAACGCTGCCGCACATGCTCCTATCCGCAGAGGCGTTTGCATCGAAGATGTCCGCTCTCGGTGTGGAGAGCGGCAAGACCATCGTGGTCTACGAGCAGGAGGGAGTCTTCTCTGGCCCGCGCGCGTGGTGGATGCTGCGGACCTTCGGAGCTCAGAAAGTGTATCTGCTGGACGGTGGGCTTCGGGCATGGGTTGAGAGCGGACTTCCCACGGAATCCGGAGTGGTTGCGCGGGAGCCTGCTTCCTTCCATGCCACGCTCAGGAAAGACGCCGTGAAGGATTTTGCGCAGATTCTGGAGTCGATCTCGGGGAAGGCGCAGATAGTGGATGCGCGTTCCGCTGGCCGCTTTGCCGGAAGTGCGCCGGAGCCGCGACCGGGGATTAGCTCCGGCCACATGCCGGGGGCCATCAATGTTCCTTTCACAGATCTTTTGGAGACGGGCCGATACAAATCCGCGGACGAGCTTCGCAGAGTGTTTTCGGCAAAAGGCGTTGACCTCGACCGACCGATCACGACGACCTGCGGGTCCGGTGTGACGGCTGCTGTTGTGGGGTTGGCGCTTGAGCTTGCCGGCGCAGAATCTTTCAGCCTTTACGACGGTTCGTGGGCTGAGTACGCGATCCAACCGAATGCGGTCATCGAAAAAATTTAGCTTCCAAAGCCAGGATGCAAGCCGGTATCGCCCACCCCCCAAAAGAGTTATTCCACAGCACTACGAAAGAGATTTTAAAGTTGGAGCACTTTTATATCAAAGTGCTCCCCTATTGAAAGCCGTCCGATTCTCTTCTCGATAGAAATAGGGGAGAGGTCTCGCACTCGGATGCTCGATACACAAATGTTGCCTTATAACGCAGGCCTCAACGCATATGCGAGGATCCTCTCCCGCAATGCGAGTGACGCGGAAGACCTGGTGCAAGAGACCTACGTTCGTGCGATTCGCGCGATGAACGAAACCCAGGGAATCTTCAACATGAAGAGCTGGCTCTTCACCATCCTGCGCAATGTCTGGCGCAACCAGCTCCGTCAAAGGCGAAATGGTTTCCAATTCGTTGACAACTGTCTGGAAGAGACGGACACGCACGAAGCAGTAGAGCCATCCAAGAGTCCTTACACTCTCTACGAAGAAAAGATGAAGCGCGAAGAGTTACAACGCGCCATCGAAAGCCTCTCGGTTCCGCTGCGCGAGATTATTCTTTTGCGCGAGTACCAGGAGCTCTCCTATCAGGAGATCGCCGCCCTTCTGAACTGCCCGGTCGGAACGGTGATGTCGCGACTGGCGCGAGCACGAAACAGGCTTCGTACGCAGCTCTCTGCGAGCCATGAACCTCAAGCAGGTCGCCGCAGTCAGCTGACTCACTAAAGTACTGTGAACTCTGAGAGCTAGTCGTACCGCTCGAAGACAATCTGCTTTCGGTCCCAGCCTAGAGATTTGAGCAGGTCGCGGATCGGGCCGATGGAAGCGTTCAGGCCGCAGAGGTACGCTGTCTGGATCTCCGGGTGGGCCGATAGAAGCTTTTGAAGCTGTGCCTCTACAAACGTAGCCTCGGGCGCAACCATGGGCAGATAACGCAGCCCGGGCGAAGCGGCGAACTCGTCGCGAAAGAGAAGATCTTCCCGCGTAGCCGCGATCTGCACCAGTGTGGCGTGCGGCGGAACGGCCGCACGAAAGATGCTGCGGATCGGAACAATGCCTGCATCGGCGCCGACGTAGAGCGCTGGTGCCTGGCCATCGCGACGGGTAAAAGTTCCGTGCGGTCCGTGAACGCGGATCATGTCTTCCATGGCGAGATCGCAGAGCATCTCTGAAAATGCGCCGACGCGGTTGAGGCAGAGTTCAAAGTGTGGACCGCGCGGTGCGGAGGCCAGGGAGTAGGCGCGTGTCTCCTGCCGTGGCTGGCCTGCCTTGGTGTGGCCCTCAGGGTACGTGCTCTCGGTTACGACGGAGACGAACTGCCCGGGCACGAAGTCGAAGTCGGCCTCGTTCTCCGTAGTGAAGGAGAGAAGGAAGGTCTGACTGGGGGCAGCGAGCAGGCGGCGTCCGGTGAGACGGGCGGTGAGTGTGGGACGGTCCATGTCTGATTCAATTTTAGTGTGATTCAGTTTTAGGCGCTTTTGCGCCAAGCTGAGGCTGGCCAAGGCTTTGGCTCAGGAACGGTGGTAGTCTCCACTCTTCCCGCCGGATTTGGAGAGGAGCACGACTTCGCGTATGCGGATGGATTTGTCCAGCGCCTTGGTCATGTCGTAGACGGTGAGCGCGGCCACGGTGGCGGCGGTCATGGCCTCCATCTCCACGCCGGTTCCGGCCACGGTGGCGGCGGTGGCGCGGAGACGGACGCCTCCCTGCGTACCCAGAAGCGTGGAAGCATGCACGATGGTGGCTTCCACATCGATGAAGCTCAACGGGAGCGGATGGCACATGGGAATGAGGTCTGCGGTCTTCTTTGCGGCCATGATGCCGGCGAAGCGTGCGACTTCGAGCGGATCGCCCTTCGGATTCTGAGGAAGCGCGGCGAGGACGGCGGCGTTCAACTCGACAAAGGCTTCGGCGACGGCTTCGCGGCGGGTAGCGGCTTTTGCGCTGACGTCGACCATGTGGGCTTCGCCCGCTTCGTTGAAGTGCGAGAGCTTTTTTGTCATAAGAAAGCCTAACGCAGGAGAACGGTAACTGTTTCGCCCGCCGCGAGGCTTTCGCGATCAGGCGAAATCACGGCGTAGCAGTTGGCACGCGCGTTCGAGGCGAGATCGCCGGAGCCCTGCCAGCCTGTCAGCGTGACGGTTGTCCTGTCTAGGGCTGGAGTCATCCTCGCCGGGAGGAAGCGGGTCAGGCCGGGTTTTGTTTTGACCGGCTGGGCCAACGTCGCCTGAGCGAAGTGGGGAGTGGGATTGGCTTCGCCGCCGAGAGCGCGCAGCAGCGGCGCGACCAGAAGGAGGAAGGTGACCTGCGTGGAGATGGGATTGCCGGGCAGGCCGAAGACATACTGCGAGGGCATCTGGCCGAAGACGACGGGTTTGCCGGGCTGCATCTTGACGCCGGTAAAGAAAAGCTTCCCGCCCCGGGCGAGTAGGGCAGGTTCGACGAAGTCGTACTTTCCGGCGGAGACGCCACCGGAGAGGAGCAGCAGATCGGCGTCGCCGGTCTGGGCGATTGCAGCCTCCAGGGCTTCGCGTGTGTCGGCTACAGGGGGCAAGGGGACGGGAATGCCGCCATACGCGCGCACAAGGGCGGCGAGTCCGTGGGTGTTCGAGTTGCGGATCTGATGCGTCGCGGGTTGTTGGGAGACGTCGACGAGTTCGTCCCCTGTGGCGAGGATGGCTACGCGAGGCTGCGGATAGACCTTGAGCGTGGCGTAGCCAAGGGAGGCAGCGAGGGCGATCTCTGCCGCGTGCAGGCGCGTCCCGGCGGTGAGAAGGACATCGCCCTGGTGGGCCTCCGCAGCACGCGGCACTATGTTCTCTCCCGCCGTGAGCGTTCGACCTGTATCGAGATGCAGCGTCTTTTCTGCGATAGAGACGTGCTCGATCATCACGACGGCGTCCACGCCCTCAGGCAGCGGCGCACCGGTCATGATCTCAAGGGCCTGATTCTGTTGCAGGGCCGGGCCTGTCCAGATCTGCCCTGCGCGCACTGAGCCGAGTATGGTTCTTGCTCCCTCATCGGAGGAACGCACGGCGAAGCCGTCGCGGGTGGAGCGCGGGAAGGGTGGCTGATCGCGATCCGCAACGAGAGGCTGAGCGAGAACGCGACCGAGAGAGTCTTCCAGCAAAACTATTTCGGATGCGCGCGACGGTGCATCCCAACGCAGCACCTCTGTTTGAATGACGGCGAGAGCTTCGGCGCAGGTAAGGAGTTCGCTCATAGGTTGACCTATCGAGTGTACCGATTCATGCGCTCCATCTTAGATCGTGGGCTTTGTTGTCATTCAGAAACGTTGCGCTTGCACGTAGAACAATAAGTATGTCGGCGGTTTGGCACTCATCGAGATCACATCTGAAGAGAATTGCGTTCGTCGGGAGTAAGGAAAAGCCTGGCACTAAGCGCTTGAATCGGTCACCGCCTACTTCAAATCAAGCTGCAAGTAGCGCATTCGCCCTAGGAGTTGAACTTTGGATTTTGGAGTACGATCGCACTAATATCGGAGAAGAAAGCGACAACGTTTGGCTCTCCGAT
>JAHFTZ010000102.1 GCA_023265355.1 Terriglobus sp. | reverse complement strand
CCCATCCGCGCCTTTTGTTTGATTGACGAGATCGCTGATTTAGCGTTCGAGTTTGTGAATGTAGTCGGCGTCGATCTTGAGCGACTCCATCGGAGGCACATCGAAGCCTTCCTGCTCGACGAAGATATGCTTCACATGTCCCGCCTTCGCGGCCTCGCTGAAGATGGGGCCGTAGTCGATGAAGCCGCGTCCAAGCTCGGTATTTTTGAAATCGTGCGGATTCGTGGAGGCCGTCGCTGGCTTTACGAAATCCTTCACATGCAGCAGGATGATGCGGGTAGGATGCTTGCGCAGGATCTCCACCGGGTCGGCGCCGGCAACCTTCGCCCACCCGCAGTCCAGTTCGAAGTTCACGTACTTCGGATCAGTGCGCTGCAGCATCTCGTAGAAGGGAACGCCGCCGTCCAGTTTATCGAACTCGTGCACATGGTTGTGATATCCAAACTTGATCCCGGCAGCACTGAACTTCTCGCCGAACTTGTTGAACTCGTCCGAAGCCCAGCGCCAGTCGTCGATCGTCATCTCGGGCGTCTTCTCGCCGGGAGGCGTAGGGTTCTTCGGTCCGGTGGAAGAGCAGATGACATACTGCGTGCCTAACTCTTTGTGGAACGCCAGAATGGAGTCGAAGTTCTTATGAAGTTCGGCGTTGTTATGGTGGCTGCTCACAAGATTCAGACCGGCATCCGACATCGCCTTCTTTACTTCGGCGGGGCTGTGGTTATAAAAACCGGCAGCTTCCATGTCCTTATAGCCTAGACTTCCAATCTGCTTCAGCGTGCCTGCGTAATCCTTCGGCAGCATCTCGCGCACGGAGTAAAGCTGCAGACCAACAGGCAGCTTCAGCGTAGCGGCGGCGGCCATCCGGGACATGCCTGCAACGCACAACGCGGCGGTGGATGCTTTGACAAACTCTCTTCTTGTAGCCATCGAACAGTTCTCCTCAGATTGAAACAACGTTAGACAGCGCGAAGCCGCATCTGCTCCGCAAGATACTCTGACGAACGCATCGCCAGCGCAAGGATGGTCATGGTGGGGTTCTGCCAGCCTGCGCTGACAAAGGAAGCTCCGTCCACCACGAAGAGGTTCTTGATGTCGTGACTCTGGTTCCACTTGTTCAGAACGCTGGTCTTGGGGTCGTTCCCCATGCGGCAGGTTCCCAGCTCGTGGATGCTGTATCCCGGTGGGTTCGGCTCAGAGTTCTTTGCCAGAACTTCAAACCCTGCCTCATGCGCCAGTTGCTCTGCCGTGTCGGCAGCATCGCGCGCCATGTTGAACTCGTTATCGCCGTAGCGCGCCTGAATGTGCAACGCTGGAATGCCCCAGGCATCCACCACATCCGTGCTCGGTCGCACATGGTTCTCGTAGCGCGCTAATACCTCGCACATCGCGCTCAGGGTGACGCCACTGCCGTGGTACTCGGCCAGCTTGTCTTCCAGCTCCTGTCCGTAGGTTGCAAAGCATCGTGCATCCATTGCGCCGGTGCTGCTGTAGCAGTTGTAGGCGTAGCCACGGAGAAAGTTGCTGGCCTTCGTGTCCAAGTTACGAAAGCGCGGCATGATCGCTCCGCCGCCCGTGATCTTCGCACCGCGCCCATTGCGCGCCTCGGGCACAGAGCACGTAACGCCAACACCGTAGGTCTGGTCGCAGAGGTAGTGGCCCATCACGCCGCTGGAGTTAGCGATCTTCGAGTTCATCAGCAGGCGCGTGCTCTCCAGCGTTCCCGCAGCCAGAACCACAACGCGCGCCTTCACCGACATCTCTCGCCGCGAGATGCGGTCCACGAAGTGCGCTCCATTCACCAAACCAGTGTTTTTATCGACCGACAGCTCACGCACGATGACGTTTGGAATCACCTTCAGCTTGCCGGTAGCAAAGGCCGCAGGCAGCAGAAGATTGACGGAACTCGCCAGGCCGTCGTGACCCTCCGCGCGTCGCTGCTTCACGCATGGAAACTTGTTCTTCTCCGCGACAGTGCGTAGGCGCGTCATCGCCGGGCTCCACGGCGTCTTGTCGTTGAAGAAGTCACCATCCGGCATCTGCGGAATGCCGTCCTTGTTCCCGGTCACATGAAAGATCTGCTCCACCTTGGAGTAGTAGGGGTCCAGGTCCGCATGATTGATCGGCCAATCATCCCCGAAGCCATCGTGCGATTTGCCCTTCAGTTCGTAGTCGCTCAAGCGAAACGACTGCCGCGACCAGAAGAGCGAACGCCCACCGAAGAGGCGCACACGCACCCAGTTATAGGGGTGCTCCGGGTCGTAAGTATAGGGGACCTCCTTCTCATCCACCCATACATTTGCGTTGAACTCGTTCGATTGAAAAACATGCGGAAGCCGGCTGGGCGGGCGAAAGCCGCGATAGGGAAGTGCGTGGGCCGGTTTCTCTTCCGCGTTCTTGGTTACGTCTGCGATGGGCCCGGCGTTAAGCATCAGGCAGTTAATGCCGCGCTCCGTGAGCATCTTTGCAGCCATGCCACCAGAATGACCGGAGCCAATAATCAGAACATCGACAACTTCTTTCGACATAGATCTTCCCGTCTCCTGGAGTTAGCGCTTCGACGTATGTTTTGCTGGTGTGACCACATGTTGGGCGGGACGAAAATAATCGCGCGAGATATCCGGCTGCACTGGAGACCAGTAGAGGTCCATCCATGGTTTCTCTTCTTTGCCCGTCATCGTGTCGGCCCAAGCCTGTGAGTTTGTGGTGGCGAAGCGAAGATCGTGGAGCGCGACCGTAAGGAATCGCTCGTGGACGGGATGCGGATAGTGGTCCGTCATCCACGTTCGAAGCCACGGTTTGATCAGGCCATCTGCTTCCGTCGCATTGGTCTGAGCAAACGGCTTGCCAAGCTTCTGCCTCGATTCGGAGTCGATCCAGTCCAACCCGCCCTGGTAAAGCATCTTGGTATCCGGCAGGGATTCGCCGACATAGAAGTCCATAAACTCAGGCGCACCCGCTGCAACAGCGCCGGGCTTTCCTTTCAGAGGAGGCACGAGAATATCGCTCAGATGGCGAAGCGTATCCATCTGCGTCTGCGTGAAGAACCGGACATCTTCCAGGCCAATCTCTTCCGGAGAGATCGTCGAAGCCGGATCGACCTTGGCACTGTCCAGGCCGCGCATCCAGGGCACAGGGCCAGGTGCAGGAGGCCCTTCCTTCGTAGGCGTCGGTGCGGCTGCCTGCGCTTCCATCTGCGTCGCGACTGCAGGCGCAACCGTGGCCGCAAGCATGGCCCTCATGAAGTCTCTTCGCTGCATGGCCATTTTCGTCCCCTGAAAAGGTATGTTGTTTCGCCGGTTCCCGATTCTAAGGCCTGACCCTCCCTTTCTGTCCAGAGCGATACATCCCATAGCGTTTAAACAGAGACGGGCGACCCCATCCGGGCCGCCCGCTTTCTGTTCTACCGATTTCAGTGAGCGTAATAAAGGCGATAGATCACACCGTTCTGCTCATCTCCAAGCAGAACACTTCCATCCTCCAGTTGAGTCAGACCAAACGGACGGGCAAACCGCGCCCATTGCGCCCCCTGTTTCATCAGAAATCCCTCCAGAAACGGTTCGATCTTCACCGCCTTGCCGTTTTCAAAGTGAATCCGGACGACCTCATAGCCGCTGGGAGGATTCCGGTTCCACGATCCATGCATCGTCGCAAACGCATCGCCCTTGTACTCCGCAGGAAACATATCGCCGGTGTAGAAGAGCAGTTGCATGGAAGAAGCGTGCGCCGTCCAGGTGAGCACCGGCCGCTCGCTCGATTTATCCCAGTCTTCCAGCGTGTAAGGCTTGGGCGGCTCGCGGTAGAGATTCTTTGTTCCGTCTGCGAAGATGTAGGGCCAGCCATACTTCTTTCCCTGCATGATGTGGTTCAGCTCTTCGCGCTGTCCGTCGTTCCCCAGCCAGTCCACGCCGTCATCCATGCCGTAGAGATCGTTCGTGCCCGGCTTGAATGCGAAGCCGATCGTATTGCGCAGGCCGGTCGCAAAGGTCTCCAGACCGCTGCCATCCGCATGGCTTCGCAGCATCGTCGCCTGCTGGGGATTGCGCTCGTCACACTCGTTGCAGGTCGAACCGACGCTGATATACAGCCACCCGTCGGGACCGAAGGCGATCGTGCGATCGGGATGCTGTCCAGCATCCGGCAGGCCGGAGATAATCTTCTTCGCCTCTCCCAGCGTGCCGTCCGCCTTGATCGGCGCAGCGAAGACGTCGTGGATCGTAATGAAGTAGAGCTGCCCCTCGCGAAAGGCCATCCCGTGGACATCTTTATAGGCGGCGACGGTCTTCTTTGTGATCGCCCCGTTTTCATACTTGAGCAGGGTAATGGTTCCGGTCTCGCGGCTTGAGACGTAGACACTGTCATCCGGCGCGGCCAGCAGAACGCGCGGATGGTCCAAACCTTCCACGAGTTTTGCAATGTGAAAGCCAGCAGGCAGATGCAGTGTCTTAATATTTTCGTCGGTGGCCTTCAGCATCCCAGGCTCCAGCGTGTTAACGCTATAAGTTGTCTGCCGGGGAATTTGAAGCTCCTGCGCCGGAGCTGCGGCGACGCAGAAAATTGAAGCCACGGAAGCAGCGAAGAGGGTGGCGGGCGGGAAGTACAAACGCATAGTGTCTCCTGCGGGCGGGTCGCCCACAGGTGTTGGGATGCAAATCGCTCATTTTGAGAGTTCTGCCAACATGAGCCAAGGCTCAAGTCAAGATTTTCCCAATTTGGTAGAACGCCGCCTATCGCCTACGGTAATGGGACATTTGCCTCATTTTCTTGTTCGCCTAAGAACAAACAGGAGTATTCTGGAAACTGGCTGATTGGCCCGAAGGCGAGGTGTATTTCCCTTGGCAGAAGTACGTGTCCAGGAAGGCGAACCGTTAGAGAACTGTATCCGCCGCTTCAAGCGCAAGGTGCAGCAGGAAGACATCATTAAGGAAGTCAAGCGTCATTCCTTTTACCTGAAGCCCGGCGAAAAGAAGCGCGTGAAGGAAGCTCTCGCACGCAAACGGAATCGCAAGAAGATTCGCAAGGAACAGGACTAACCCTCCTGAGGTAGCCGGTTGGGAGCTATCGCAAGGTGGCTCCCAACTTCGTAAGCACCACCAGCAATACAGAATTCGAACCTTTCAAGTTGCAGTCCCGGGCCCCTCATTTTTTATCTCCCTTACGCGGCCCGCGCGGAACTGAACCTCTGTCGGCAGGCCGTCCGACATCCCTCCAGGGATGATGCACATTTCACCTTTTCCGCACGTTGGAGAAGCCGCATGAACTTCATCGACAGAATGCTCCGTTGCTCCGATTGTGGAGAAGATTTTATCTTCACTGCCGGTGAGCAGTTATTTTTCTCGGACCGCGAATTCAAGAATGACCCCAAGCGCTGCAAGGCGTGCAAGGCCAAGCGGGCTATCTCCATGCAGACGGTAGGTGGCGTTAGAAAATCCGTCCTCGGCCGCGTTGAAACCCGTACGAGCTGTTCGGGTTGTGGCATCGAGACAACCGTTCCCTTTAAGCCGACGCAGGGCCGCCCCGTGCTTTGCCGTGCCTGCTTCAACCTGCAGAAAGCAGCCTCTCCTTCGCCGATCTCGGCTCCTTCTCCGTTGTCCGTTCCGTCGCCGTTGTCTCAAATGGCAGCAGTCTCTGCCGTCGCCGCGATGCTCGAGCAGGGAGACGCTTCCACCAGCCTTGAGATGCGGCATACGGACGCCAGCGACGGCTAAGTCCGGCGATGCGACTTGCATCCCGTCCGGCGTCGCACTAGGCTCACCAGACGATGCAAATTTCCACCTCTGAAAACTCCATCGATCTCATCCGCGGCCACGCACAGGTCGGCAGGGCAGAGATCGTCGTCTGCACCGATGGCACCTGCCTCTTCGACGGCGGTGCCATGTTTGGCGTGGTTCCTAAGACACTCTGGAGCAGGAAGGTCACAAGCGACGCTCTGAACCGTGTGACGCTCGGTCTCAACTGCGTCGTCGTAAAGATCGCAGGAAAGACCCTGCTGATCGAAACCGGCTTCGGCAACAAGCTCACGCCAAAACTCCGTGAGATCTGCGGCAACCAGGAACTCCTGCCTGCATCCCTTGCGGCCGCAGGCATCGCTCCGGAGAGCATCGACTACGTCATCAACACGCATCTCCACTGGGACCACTGCTCCTGGAACACCACGCTCCAAGCCGACGGTCGCATCACGCCGACCTTCCCCAACGCGGGGTATATCGCCCATCGCGGCGAAGTGGAGCACGGTCGCCTGCAGCTCGAACGCGACCGCATCAGCTACGTCGCGGACAACTACGAGCCTCTCCTCGCAAACGGGCAAATGCGCCTCGTCGATGCCGCCTCACTCGCAGCGGACCCATGCGTCTGCGAAGGCGTCTATCTGGAGTGCTTCCCCGGTCACACCGCGCAGCTGATGGCGGTCCATATCGAAAGCGAGGGCGAACATGCCTGCTTCATCTCGGACCTCATCCCCACCTCGGCCCATCTCGACCTCGGCTGGGCGATGGGCTTCGATCTCGACCCGCTCCGCACCATCGAAGAGCGCAAACGATTCTATGCACGCGCCCTGAAGGAGAACTGGCTGGTCCTCTTCCCCCACGACCACAACGTTCCGCTGGCTCACCTGGACCGCGACGAAAAGGGTCGCGTCGTAATTCGCTCCGCGCGGAGATAAGGCCGTTACGAAGCTGACAGTCTGGCGTTAAAGAGCGAACAAGATCCTGAACGCAAGGCGCTCTTAATTGCGACCAGCGCTATCGACGAAGCCAATTTATTTTCAATGAAAGGAAATATTGACGTTCAGATCCACCGGTACCGCTACTCCATTGAGCGTGGCCGGTTGAAAACGATAGTTGGCAGCCGTCTGTAACGCCACCTCGTCCGCGCCTGCTCCTACTGCTTGAACGACCTGCAATCCTACTGGCATACCGTCTGCCGTTACCCGGAGATGAATGAGTGCTTCTCCTCGCACTCCAAATCCATGCGCTCCGGCGGGACCTGGAAGCGGACTTGAAGCGATCAATACTGGTGCCTGTATCCCTTGCGCGCGATTCCGGGTGCTCTCAATTGAAATACCACTCTTCGGCGTCGTTACGCATCGCTTCACCGTTTCATCGGCATCCGCAGCAATCTCCTGAGTAAAGTAACTCGTCGCATAGCACTTCCAATACAGCGGAACCGATGCCCTCAGTTCTTCCCAGCCATCCGCGAAGACTTTTCGCAGTGCAGGCTCAAAGTCTCCCGCAGCATCCGGCTCGATTACGATTTTCATCTCTTCAGGCGCGATAAATTTGTTCCTGAGCGCGAACTCAATACGAGTGGTGGAGGAGATAGGAAGGCGCTCAAGACCGGGTTGCTGGTCGGCACGCCGCACCAGCGCCACGCGATTCGCCTGAATGACGAGCACGCCGTTTTTCACCTTCGCCGACTTCACATCCACCCCGCTCAGCGTGACCGGTCCTGGCTCCGATGGGGTTATGAGCTTACCGGATGGATCGAACCGGAGTTGATCAGCATGCCAGAACTCACGCAAATAGAGTGGTCTGCTCACCAGCCGTGCGTTCCAGTCCGTCTT
>JAHFTZ010000101.1:1322-7608 GCA_023265355.1 Terriglobus sp. | reverse complement strand
CCAGGTTGTTATTTACTTGGTTGGCTGTAAGCGTTCGTTGGAACATCTTCATACCCCGCTCGGTATTCTCTGGAGCAAACGCCGCCTCCATCGGGTAGATTTTATTTGCCGACTTGGATCGGCCTTTGTAGAAGGTTCTGGCTAGGGCTAAGATCCTATCTGCATCCTGTTGACTGAAGGGCATCATTTTCTCCGCGGCTGTAATTGAAGGAAAAAGTCGGAGAGTTTCTTCGGCCCTTCCCCACATATACAGGAACACTCGAAGCGGAGAAAAATTTCTACAACTGACCTCCGGTCGTTCCTGAACCGTGTCGAGCTGGGTTCGACCTAAACCCAGCTTGCGGGGGAAACCACGGATCAACTGTCCCACGGGTCTGTGTTCGTTTCGATGTGGCAGCTGCAGATGGTGCAGCTACTCGACCAGACCTACAATTCCTAGTTCGGCCCTCTTTGGTCGCCTGCGCCGTCGAGGTCGTGGTCGAAGCCTTCGCGCAGGCGGTCGAGGAACTCGTCGGTGTTGACGTGGCGATCCTGCTCGGCGTGCGCGTTGGCGATGTGGCGGGCGAGATCGGCGAGGAGGGTGCCCCAGTCGGCGGGGTCTTCCCACATGCCGAAGGCGAGGGCGACGTGCTGGTCCTGCTCCGCAATCCAGACGCGGAGGACTTCGAGAGAGCGCGGGTCGCGCTGGGCGGCGGCGGGGATCTGGAGTTGTTCTTTGGCGGACATGGTGATTCCTCTTGATGATTGTCTCCCGAAGTCCACGGAGGTGACTACCTTATCCGAGAAGTTCACAGGGATCTCCCTGGAGGATCAGGCTTATTCTGTAAGAGATCGGAAGGGCTCCCATGGCGACATTTCTCCAGATTCTCGAAAAAGACGGTCTACCCGCATCGCTGCATACAGAGCGCGTGATTCTGGGCGCGATGCTGACGGACCCGGTTGCCGTGGTGGACGCGACGGCGAAGCTGCACCCGGAAGATTTTTCGGTGGACTCGCATCGGCGGATCTATGTCGTGATCCTTGAACTGGTGGAGTTGGGATACGCCATCGATGCGGTGACGGTGGCCGATGCGCTGAAGACCAAGAAGGAGCTGGAGGCGGTCGGGAATCAGTCTTACCTGGCTTCGTTGCAGGAAGGGTTGCCGCGTCATCTGGCGATTGAGAACTACGTCCAGATTGTGAAGGACAAGAGCATCCTGCGCAACGTGATGAAGGTTTGCGAAGAGGGTCTGAACCGCGCGGCCGATCAGAGTGAGCAGTCCCTCGGTCTGCTGAACGATCTGGAGTCTCGGCTGCTGGAGATCTCGGAGGGTGCGGTACGGCGCGGGCTTTCTGATGTGGGTTCGATTGTCTCGGAGAGCTTCGGTTCCATCGACGAACTGATGGAGCAGGGCCAGGAGGTCACAGGCCTGCAGACGTTTTATACGGAGTTCGACCGCATGACGAGCGGTCTGCAGCCCGGCGAACTGACGATCATCGCAGCGCGTCCTTCTATGGGAAAGACGGCGTGGGCGATCAACATTGCGCAGAACGCGGCGCTACGCGGGAACAAGATTGTGGCGGTCTTCTCGCTGGAAATGTCGAAGGAGTCGCTGCTTCGACGTATGCTGGCTTCTGAGGCGATGGTGGGTGCGCGCAAGATTCAGCAGGGCTTTATCGCGAAGGATGACCGCGGCAAGCTGGTGAATGCGCTGGAGCGGCTGGTGGGATCGAAGATCTATATCGACGACACGCCGGGCATTGCGTTGGCCGAAATGCGCGCGAAGGCGCGACGCCTGAAGCAGCAGGAGGGCGGCATCGACCTGATCGTGGTCGATTATCTGCAGCTGATGACGGCGGGTGCAGCGGGAGGTGGCGGTAAGGGGCGCTTCGAGAACCGTACGCAGGAGGTTTCGGCGATCTCGCGTGGCCTGAAGGCGCTGGCGAAGGAGCTGGGCGTACCGGTGGTAGCGCTGTCGCAGCTTTCCCGTGGCAGTGAACAGCGCGCGGGCGATAAGAAGCCGCTGCTCTCGGATCTGCGTGAGTCGGGATCGATCGAGCAGGACGCCGACGTGGTCTGCTTCATCCATCGCGAGGAGTACTACGACCGCGAGAATGAAGATCTGAAGGGCAAGGCGGAGATCATCATCGCCAAGCAGCGTAACGGTCCCACGGGGTCGGTGCAGTTGGCCTATATCGCGGACTTTACGCGTTTCGAGAATCCGTTGGGAGCAGGCGGGGACGATTATGCGGGCTACTAGCCTGCCCCCTGCATGACGCGCGAGTTCCGAGCATGGATGGTGGGTGTGGCCTACCTTCCATTCGGGTTGTTCAATGGATTTGTAGCGGCGGCGCTGCCGTTGCTGCTCACGCAACGCGGGTTGGCGCTGGATCGTGTTGCGAGTATTACGTTTGTTGTTCTGCTTCCCAGCTTTCTCAGCTTTCTTTTGACGCCGCTGGTGGACTGCGGCCTTCCGCGCAGGGTGTGGGCGTGGGTGCTGGCCTGCGTTGCGGCGGTCTGTCTCGCCTGTGCCGTGCTGGGGTTGGATGCGGCTGTGGCGAGCCCGCATGGACGCGCTTTGCTTACCGCTGCGCTGACGCTGGGGTATCTGTCTGTGCAGATGTACGGTTCGACCATTGGCGGCATGGTGCCGAATCTTGTGGACGAGAGGCGGCTGGCGGCTGCGGGGATGTGGCTGAACATTGCTTACCTCGGAGGCATGGCGGGCGGAACGCTGATAGTGGTTGCCGTGACGCGTCTGCCGCGCGTGGGGGCGGCTGGTGTGGGTGTTCTGGAGATGCTTCTGCCGCCTTGCATTTTGCTGCTTGCGCGTCATGAGGTACGGCAACCACGGCGCGTTGCAGAGGCGATGCGTACCGTCCTCCGCGATCTCTGGAGGGTGGTGCGGCAGCCGCACTATGCGTTGGGATTTCTGGTCTTTCTTGCGCCTGCGGCTACGTTCGCTGCGACAAATTACTTCGGTGGCATGGGTGCGGATTTCGGTGCGCCTCCGGGGCGGACGGCGTGGATTACGGGCGTGGGTGTGGCGATTCTCTCCAGCGTTGGGGCGGTGCTGGGAGGGTGGTTGTCGTCTCGTTACGACCGCCGCTGGCTGTTTGTGGGGGCGGGTGTGCTTTCTTCCATCGCCACGTTGGGCATGGTGTTTGGGCCTCGTCTCTGGTGGATTTTCTTTGTGGGCGTCAGCCTGTATGCGCTGCTGGGCGGCGTGAACTATGTTGCGGCGAGTGCGTTGGCCTTTCAGCTGATCGGGCGCGATAACCCTTTGAGCGCCACGCTCTACGCCATGCTGATGGCTGCCTGCAATGTGGCCATTGAGACAATGGTGCTCAGCGATGGGCATGCGTATCGCGTGGCGGGCGCGCGTGGTCTGCTGCTGGCGGAGGGTGTGGTGAGCATCTGCGTGGGTGTGAGTGTTCTTGCGCTGGTCTCTTTCGTCGACAAGAGAGCGAAAGCCTGCTGACAGGATGGTGTCAGCATGGTGTCAGTAGTCTCTTTTCTGTAGCCGTGAAAGATGCGGCTTCCAAGGAGAAGACCGATGAGCGACGCACTGACATGGTTTGAGATTCCCACCGAAGATCTTCACCGAGCGCAGAGGTTTTACGAAGAGGTTTTGCAGGTCAAGCTCATTCCTTATGACAACGACGGAGATCCGATGCGGCTCTTCCCCGCGCCCGAACCTTTTGTTAAAGGGTCACTGGTCTATCGCGAAGAGCAGAAGCCTTCGATGGCGGGGACGCAGGTCTACCTGCGTTTGAGTGGCGATGTGGGCAAGGCGGAAGCGCGCGTGAAGCAGGCAGGAGGTTCCATCATTGTTCCGAAGATGACGGTTCCGGGAGTTCCGGGGGAGATGTTTTCGATGCGGGATTCGGAGGGCAACCTGGTGGGTGTTCATGGATTGTAAATGGCAGTAGGATGTCAGTATGCGGCGAGCCGACAGATTATTTCGTGTGGTGCAGATGCTGCGCTCCGGAAGGATGCTGACCGGGGCGCAGCTGGCAGCGAAGCTGGAGGTTTCCACGCGCACGCTCTACCGCGATATTGCGGATCTGCAGGCGAATGGCGTGATGATCGAAGGCGAAGCGGGCGTGGGGTATACGCTGCGTCGCGATATGGATCTGCCGCCGATGCAGTTCACGGCGGAGGAGATGACGGCGCTGGTGCTGGGCGCGCGCATGGCCTTCGCCTGGGGTGGGGAGCAGACGGGCGCGGCGGCGAAGGATGCGCTCCGCAAGATCGAGGCTGTGCTTCCTGCGCCGATGCGCGCCGAGATGGACAGGGTGCAGATGTATGCGCCTACCTCGTGGATGCCGAAGGAGCAGCGCCAGCGCATCGATGCCCTGCATGGGGCGTCTGTGCGGATGCATATTGCGACGTTTATCTACGAGAAGCTGGACGGCGCGGTGACGAGCAGGCGCGTCTGGCCGCTCGCTCTTGTCTTCTGGGGCGGCGTCTGGACGCTGGCGGCGTGGTGTGAGAAGCGCGAGGACTTTCGCAATTTTCGCCTGGACCGCATGAGCGAGGTGGTTGTGCTCGACGAGGTTTTCACGCCCAAACGAGGGCAGAGGCTGAAAGATTACATGCGGTCTGTTGTGCCGGAGAAGGAAGTGAAGAAGATGGGCCTGATGCGATGAGGGAAGTGGTGACGAATGCGATTCGCCCGGTGTGGGCGGAGGTTTCCGCTTCGAAGCTGACGCGGAATCTGCGGGCGGTACAGGCAACGGCGGGTGTGGACGTGCTGGCGGTTGTGAAGGCGGATGGCTACGGGCACGGAGCGGCGGAGTGCGCGCCGGTGCTGGCTGCGGCGGGGGCGAAGTGGCTTGGCGTGACGAGCGTGGAAGAGGGCGTGCGCGTGCGGCAGGCGCTCGGCATCCTGCCGCAGGGCGTGGTGCCGCGCGTTCTGGTGATGTGCGGCGTGTGGGCGGGCGAAGCGGAAACGGCGGTTCGCTATGCCCTGACGCCGGTGGTGTGGGAGCCGTATCACCTGGACCTGATGGAGGCCGAGGCGAAGAGGCTCGGCCTGCGCGATGTGGCTGTGCATGTTGAAGTAGATACAGGCATGGCGCGGCAGGGGGTGGTGCCGGGCGCGCAGATGGCAGCGCTGCTGCGGCGGTTTGGGCCGGAGTCGCGGTTGAAGCTGGAGGGTGTGATGTCGCACCTTGCTTCTGCGGAGATTGCTCATGGAGAGCAGACGGAGTCGCAGATGATGCGCTTCGCCGCTGCGTTGGAACAGGTGCGCGAGGCTGGCATACGGCCTGCGCTGGTGCATGTGGGCAACACCTCTGCGGTGGACTGCGGTGTGGTGATGCCGCAGTTGCGCGCGCTTGCGGAGGGGCTTGGCGCTACGCCGATGACGCGGGCAGGCCTTGCGCTCTATGGCTATGCGCTGGAGCTTGAGGGCGGCGCGCCGGAGCTGCATCCGGAGCCGGTGATGACGTGGAAGACGCGTGTTGTCTCGCTGCGCGAGGTGCAGGTGGGCGATCAAGTTGGATACGGAGGAACGTTCACTGCGGTGAAGGAGATGCGTCTTGCGCTGCTGCCTGTGGGATATGCGGACGGGTTGCGGCGCGAGCTCTCCTGGCCTGCGGGTGCGGTACTGCTGCACGGAAGACGCGCAGCGGTGGTGGGGCGGGTTTCTATGGACCTGACGATAGTGGATGTGACGGAGATTCCTGGCGTGGAGATTGGCGAAGAGGCAGTGCTGATCGGTGCGCAGGGTGCGGAGCGCATCGGCGCGGAAGAGCATGCGCGCTGGGCAGAGACGATTCCTTACGAGATCCTCTGCGGTATCTCGGAGCGGGTTCCGCGTGTGATTGTGGAGTAAGTTTATTCATTGTAAGGCTGGAAGGCAGGGCAGGTGAAGTCGAAGAAGGTCTCTCAGAAAAGTAAGCGCGATCCGCTGGACAAGCTGGGCCTGATAGCGGCGGAGGTTGGCCTGATCGGTGCGCTGGGGCTGGTGATTTATGTGGGGCGAAATACTCCGTCGCATCTTTTGCAGACGATGTTTTCGCTGTGGGTGGCGGCTCCGTTTGTGGCTTTGCTGATCGCGCATACGCGGGCGAAGGAGTGGTCTGTTGAGGCGCGCCGGACGCTCTGCTGGCTGTCGTTGGTGGTGACGGTGTTTGCGCTGACGCTCTACAGCATGGTGGCGCTGCATCCGCCACGGACGAAGACCGGCCTTGTCTTTGTGATGGTGCCGCCGCTGTCGTGGCTACTGTTCGCCTTTGCAGCCATCGTGTCCAGCCTGCGGACGCGCCGCATCTAAGAAAGATGCTCGTGTTTACGGTG
>JAHFTZ010000101.1:0-1312 GCA_023265355.1 Terriglobus sp. | reverse complement strand
ACTGTTTGCGTTTGCCGCCATCGTGTCCAGTCTGCGGACTCGCCGGGTCTGATCGTACCTCGCTCCGCAGAGGTGCCATTATCAGGTAACGGCCGACCACCAATGACAGCGTTGCCGGTAGTGCCTCCATAGCTACCCTTGATCTGGCAGCGGTCAGCGCTCAGAAGTCTGATTGAGCAGTTGCAGAGCGCCGCTACGTAGAAAAGATTTACGAGGAATTCCTCTGGAACCCATGTCTTTGACAATCGAGATGGAAAGAGACACCAGAAAAGCACATGCGATTACGAACTTCGCTGGATCATCCGAAGCATCGGTTCGCAGGTGAATTTTCTCAGGCTCGTTCCGCCATTCTTTTTGAAGCTTGAAAAGCATATCGCAATCTTTACGGCTGCGTCCGTACGGAAACCAAGTTTCATGCTGCTGAGTGTAAGTGACTTCATTGCGAATAGATGATAGCCAATTGCCATCATTGTATCCATGCGATCTTAGGACGGAACGAATTTGATCGAGCCTGTAAAAAATATCCTGCGTATCCTCTACTGGAAGCGCATCGTTCTGTAAAACGTTAGAAGATGCTGATTGCAGAAAACCATCGAAGATGCGCCAAAATTGTTCATGTATTCCCTTTCCAGATGCCTTATTGCAATCGAGTCGCTGACTCACGCTTCGATATTCACATTTGAATTGCGCGGCATTTATGGGTTCTTCGCTGAATCCGAGCAGCTCCGCAACTAGGTCGGCTTTTTGGCAATCAACGCGCCGAAAGTTAGTGGCTGATATTCCAACCGACCTCAGAATGCTATGCGCTGCATAAAAAGCAGAGTAATAGGTTTGAATAAAGAGCCAAGCGGTCGACTTGGGCATTCCAGGGCGAGCTATGCCGACCGATGTTTCAATTGCTGCAGAGGCAAACCTGGACATCTCAGCGGCAAATATTTCAGTCAAACTGTCGCCTGGCTTCAATACAAACGACATACGCCCGCCGCTCACGGCGCTGTCGAAATAATATTGCCCACTGCCAACCCAGTCACTCATCCGGCCCGTCTGTGCACCCTGCACGTGCGCTAGATCCGGTAACCACATCGGCCGCAACCCGTCTACGAGCATATCTATAATGTGAAACTTGTTCGCAGAGCGTCTGACATTTCGCTAAAAAGCACATTGTGGCTGGGGGGTGGGCTGCTTAACGACTTCATTTTTAGTCTAGAAAACATTGGCGCCAAAACATCCGTAAATGCCTGTGTGCTGTATGTCGCGTTTTTATCTTTCACTCGTTGAGCTACTTGCGGAAACAGTTGAAGCAACGCGCGAA
>JAHFTZ010000100.1 GCA_023265355.1 Terriglobus sp. | reverse complement strand
GTCTCCCGTGCCGGTATTGGCAGCCAGAAGAAGATGCTCGTCCGCAGAGAAGGCAAGGGCGTCCGGCGCTGGACCAGTATGGACGCTTCCGATGCGCTTTCCGTCGTCAATCGAGTAAAGACTGACCGAATCGGCACCGAAGTTGGAGACCCAGAGCGTGGTGTTGTCCGCGCTGACGACTCCAAAGACCGGCTTTGGACCGATCATGTAAGTTCCGCCAACCTCGTTCGTAGTCGTCGAAATCTCTGTGATGGAGTCCGAGTCGAAGTTTGAGACGAACACTTCGCCGCCATCCGGTTTCAGCGCGATATGGATGGGCGTTTTGCCTACGTCCAGACGTGCGAGCAGACGGTCGGTAAGCGTTCCCGCATCCTGCTTCGCCGACCACGAGCCCGGCGCTGCAGCCAGGCCAATCGACAAAACCTGGTGACCTCCGGAGCAGGCAGCAAAGAGCTTGGAGGAGTCCGGCAAAATCACGGCATCCGTCACGCCAGGACATCCAGCGAAGCTGGCACGGAGATGCGGGGCTTTGATTGGTTCATCGTCGTTGTGATCCGGACGAACTGCCTCTGCGGACTTTGGATCAAGATCGTAAAGGGAAACACTCCCGCTGCGGCGATTCGTGACAGCGAGGGTGCGCATATCAGGCGCAACGCGGGCCAGACCAGGTTGCTCACCTGTGCCTACGACGGCGATCTCGCGACGCTTGGCCAAATCGATCACACTGACGTTATTTGCTCCCGAGTTGGCCACATAGCCAAAGCGGCCGTTCGGATCCACGGAGATAGAAAAAGGTTTGGAATGAACGCCAATCGTGGAGACGATCTCGTTCTTCTCCGCGTTAATGACGGAAACTGTGCCATCGCCGGTATTGACGATGTACACCTCGTTCGTCTTCGGGTTTACCGTGACGCCGCTTGGCTGACGGCCAACGCGGAGGATGCGATCCTGTCGGAGATAGACGAGATCAAGCACGCTGACCGTATTGCTGGCGCCATTGGAGACGTAGGCAAACTCGCGATAACCAGACGGAACGTCAGGAAAGCCGCGGTGCTTGCATCCCGTGAGGACAAGTGTGGCCGCGAGAAGAATGGGACCGCATTTCATCTCTAACGGCCTTTCGTCGTCCGCGACCAGCGATAGGCGAGCCAACTCGCATACGCGATCTGTGCGACGGCGATGGCCGCGTAAGTGATGTGCAGGAACTGCGTTCCCATGGTGCCGTAGTTGCTGTCCATGCTAGGCCTCCATCGCTTCCAGAGCCGCGTCATCGCGGATCTTCTGTTCCCGTCGAATGATGGCGTATCGCGCCCATACGAGAGAGGTGCCCCACATAATCCATGCCAGTGCATTCCAGGCAAAAGCGCGCTTCATATCGGGATCGAGGTAGCCGTCTCCGGTGAGTACGGGAGCGGGGTGCTGCGTACGCCACCAGCTGATCGACTTATAGACAATTGGAACATCGATACCGGCGAAGACGCTGAGGACCGCGGCCAGCGTGTAGGCTTGCACGCCGCTGGTATAGCGGCGAACCAGGAGATAGCTGACATAAAGCAGCCAGAGAAGAAGGTAGGTCGTGGTTCTTGCGTCCCAGGCCCACCAGATGCCCCAGGCGGGACGGCCCCACAGAATGCCGCTCATCAGGCCAAGACTTACGAAGAGGACCGTGACCTCCGCCGATGCGAGCGCCAGCGCGTCGGCGATCATCGCCTTGTGCATGTCTTTGCCGCGATAGAGCAGGTAGGCAATGGACGAGAACATGTTCACGTACGGGCTGATCTCGGCAAAGATGTTGATGGGAACGTGCCAGTAGAAGATGCGTTGGATGGGGCCCATCGTGGCCTCAGTGGGAGCCACATACATCCCCTGCCAGAAGCCGTATGCCAGTAGCGCGACGGCGACGGCGGACCATATCCAGAAAAACCTTTTCATCGTGCTTCCAGTTTACCTCTCTCAGGAGAATCGAAGATCAGGTGCCTACTCCGCGTCCAGAACTGCCCCGAAGAGCAGCAGGCACGCGGTGGTAAAGGATACGTCGAAGCCGGCCAGGAGCTTCAGCCAAAGATCGGGTTCGAACTCCCCTGTGACCACACCGGTGGTGGCCTGCACCATCGCCAGCAGGGCAGGAATGGTGATGGGAAAGAGAACAAGAGGAAGCAACATCTGCCGGTTCCGTGTGCGAAGGCTCAACGCTGCAAAAAAAGTCCCATTCACAACGAGCGCCCACGTCCCCAGCGGCAGAATTGCAGCGAGCCACCATACCTGCCCCAGAACATGAAGATTGAAGAAGAGGACAAAGACCGGCGCAAGGATAAACTCCACCAGCGTGACGAAGACGAAGTTGGCGAGCGCCTTGCCGAGAAAGAGAGCACTGGGAGCAGCCGGTGCCATCCTGTGAGCGTCGAGGACGTGATTGCGTCGTTCGCGGTCCCAGCTTCCATTGAGCGCGGTAATCGAAGCAAAAAGCAGGCCCACCCACAGCAGGCCACCCGCGATCTCGCGCGCCAGCGTTGGGTTGCCGGTGGGGTCGAAGGCCATGGAAAAGACCACTGCAACCAGCAGGGTAAAGAAGAGGATGCCAATGACAGCATCGCGGCTGCGCCATTCCAGGCGAAGATCTTTCTGAAGATGATGCAGCATGGTGCGGAGATATCTCATCCGCGCACAGCCTTGGTCAGATCGGCGATGGTGGCCGAAGCAGCGCGCAGATAATCAGCGGGAGCGAGCACGATCTGCAGGCCACGCATCCCGGCGGAGAGGCTGACCTCGTCGAAGAGCTCAATGGTTTCGTCCGCAAAGGCACGAAAGGGCTTCTTCGCTCCAATCACCGTGACTCCGCCGCGAACGTAGCCTGTAAGTGGCTCAACCTCTGCCAGAGGCGCAAGGTCGGCCTTCTTTGCACCCGCTGCGCCAGCTAATTTTTTCAAGTCAACCTCATCGCCACCCGGAATGACTGCGAAGACGTGTTCGCCATCCTGCAGGCGGCAGACGAGCGTTTTGAAGACCTGCTCCAGCGGAATGCCGATCTTGGCAGCGACATTTGGTGCGGAGAGATCGTCGAGATCGACCTCATATTCGATCATCCGGTAAGAGATCTTGAGACTATCCAGAATGCGCGCGGCGTTGGTCTTCATGCGGCTTCTACCACCACGGCGCCGCGATGGATGCGTGTGACGGTATCCGCCACGGGCAGGACGAGGTCAGCCTGGTGGGTCGTCAGAAGGATCGTACGAGTGCCGAGTGGGCTGGGCCACGTCTTGAAGTCGAGCAAGAGATCGAGCATCTGCCGCGCGCCTTCAACGTCCATGTTGCTGAAGGGCTCGTCCAGGAGCAGAAGGACAGGGTCTGCCATGAGAGCGCGAGCCATGGAGGCGCGCTGGCGCATCCCCTGGGACAGATTGCCGACCGGACGTGTCAGATGCGGGTCCAGACCGACGGCGCGCAAAGCCATCTCGGGAGAGATCGAGCATCCGCAGGAGTTCGGTTGCGCGTAGAGAGCGGCGAAGTAGCTGAGGTTCTCCATGGCCGTCATCTCGTCATAGAGCATCGGGGCATGGCTCATATACGCAACGCCCTGAACTGCGCCAGGCTTTTGATTCAGCACCCGAACAGTACCGGCATTGGGTGTAGAAAGCCCTGCGATAATCCGCAGAAGGGTACTTTTACCCGCTCCGTTCTCACCGAGGATCAGGTGCAGGCCACCGGTCGCGAAGCTGCAGGTAGCGTGGCGCAGGGCAGCGAAGGTGTCGTAGAGCTTGGAGACTCGTACTGCTTCGACGGCGAACTGTGCTTCTGCGTCCAACGATAACCCTCCATGCGAGTATAAAGTGCATCCCCTGTGAGGTCTTGATGAGGTCTGCGAATCCCATGCGAGCTTTTAGCCAGTCTGTCGCTTTGTTGGTCGTCTCTGCGTCGCTTTACGCGCAGGTCCTGAAGCCTGCTCCAGAAGACCAGACGCGCGCCCGCGAGGTCTTTCGGCAACTGATCGAGATCGACACCACGCACGAGCACGGCAGCACGACCAAGGCAGCGGAGGCGATGCGTGTGCGTCTTCTGGCAGCAGGATTCGCCGAATCCGATCTTCTACTGGATGGGCCAGTAGATGTCCGAAAGAACCTTCTCATCCGCTACAAGGGCAAGCCCGGGAGCTCTCTCAAGCCGATTTTGTTCCTCTGTCACCTGGATGTCGTGGAAGCGCTGCGTTCGGACTGGACGGTCGATCCCTTCGTCTTTCTGGAGAAGGACGGCTTCTTCTGGGGGCGAGGGACGCAGGATATGAAGGATGGAGACGCTGCTGTCGTCGCGGCACTTCTCCGAATGAAAGCCTCGCACTACGTGCCTGACCGCGACATCGTGGTGGCCCTGACCGCCGACGAAGAAGGCGGCGGAGATAACGGCGTGAAGTGGCTGCTCGAACATCACGGGGACCGGTTGCAGGCTGCTTTTGCGATTAACCCGGACACCGGAGGCGTACAGGGAGAAAAGGGCAAGGTCGTCGCCATCGGCGTGGGCGCAACCGAGAAGCTCTACTTCGATTTCCATCTAACAGCGAAGAACCGGGGAGGGCATAGCTCTGTGCCGAGGCCGGACAATGCGATTTATGAGTTGGCCCACGCCCTCACGAAGATTGAACAGACACCATTTCCAGTGGAACTGAACACCGTAACGAGGGACTATTTTTCAGAACGAGCGAAGCAGGAAACTCCTGAGGTTGCGGCGGCCATGCGTGCTCTGCTGGCAAATCCCAAGGACGAGGCTGCGGCGGCCCAATTGAGCAAAAATCCAGGCTTCAATTCCACGCTGCGGACCACCTGCGTGGCAACGGAGCTACGCGGCGGACACGCGGAGAACGCGCTACCCCAGACTGCCGAGGCAAACGTAAACTGCCGGATTCTGCCCGGCCACTCCGCACGCGAGGTGCGCGAGGATCTGGTGAAGAGAATGGGAGATCCCGGCGTCGAAATCGAGTTTGGAGATATGAAAGGAAAGACGCCCTCGCATGACCCGGACGACAAGTCGCTACCCCCACCTCCGTTGGATCCAGTCGTTTTTGGCGCACTGCAACGGACCACGGACCACTTCTGGAAGGGAATCGAGATCCTGCCGAGGATGGGTACCGGCGCGACCGATTCCATTTACACGATGGCAGCGGGCATTCCAAGCTACGGCATCTCGGGATTTCAGATCGATGAGGGACGTGCGCACGGACGGGATGAGCGCCTTTCCGTGGCTTCGTTCGATACCGGTGCAGAGTTTATGTACCGCTTGATGGTGGAACTGACGACGAAGTAGTCTAGCGCGATCCCGGAGTGGCGAGGATTGCCGCCGCAGCGGTCGGTTTGGCTGCTTGCGTCTTTGGGGCGGCTGGCGCGTATTTGCTGGCGCACTTGGCCTGAAGCTGATTCGCATGGAAGACGCCATCGCGACCCAGACGGCCCATGGCGAGAGCCTGGGCATCGTCTTTGAAGGTGTCAGGTGGAGGTTCTGATCCGATGTAGTTCACAGGCAGCTCTTTACCCTGCTCCAGCAGGATAAAGTCCGCGCGCGGACCGAAGCGATGGATCGACCCCGGCTTTACGTTGCCCGCTACACGCAGACTGCGCGAGTAGGCTTTATCACCCATGCCGTGCATCTCTGCGATGGTGCAGTAGTAACTTTTGCCCGCATTCGCGCCGGTGATGGCGAGATAAGTCACGGTTCCTACGATGATGACGGCTGCGATCGCAAACCGGAGGATCTGACGCTGATTATTCATGTCCCTTCCAGTTTACAGCGGAGTAGCCTCCCAAAACGAGTGCGGAGGGCGGCGTATACTTGGCGATGAATCTTCACGAGAGACGAGGTCCCACTGAATGAGTGAACACAGCAACGGCAACGGTTATTCCACAAACGGTAACGGACAGTACGCCGTGCCCACGCCGCGCTCGGAGTGGATCGTCAAGCGCAAGGAAGAGGCTGCACGCACTGGCGACACGAATATGAGCCAGATGCACTTTGCACGCAAGGGCCTGATTACCGAAGAGATGGCCTTCGTGGCCCACAAAGAGAAGCTGACCGGCGAGTTTGTCCGCGACGAGATCGCGATTGGCCGCATGATTATTCCGGCCAATATCAATCACCCGGAGCTTGAGCCCATGGCGATCGGTGTGGGATCGCTCTGCAAGATCAATGCGAACATCGGCAACTCTGCAATCACGTCCAATGTGGACGAAGAGCTTCGCAAGCTGCATACGGCGGTTCATTTTGGCGCGGATACGGTCATGGACCTCTCCACGGGCGGCGACATCCCGGCGATCCGGCAGCAGATTCTGCGTCACTCTCCCGTGCCAATCGGCACAGTGCCTCTGTACGAGGCGTTGTCCCGCGTGAAGCGCGTCGAAGATCTGAATATCGACCTTTATTTGGAAGTCATTGAAGAGCAGGCGCAGCAGGGCGTCGATTACTTTACGATCCATGCGGGAGTGCTCATTCAGTACGTTCCCATGGTCTCAAAGCGCATCACAGGCATAGTCTCCCGCGGCGGTGCGATCCTCGCTCAGTGGATGACTTCGAACCATAAACAGAATTTTCTCTACGAGAACTTCGACCGCATCACCAAATTAATGGCGAAGTATGACGTCAGCTACTCGCTCGGCGATGGTCTGCGTCCCGGCTGCTTGGCGGATGCCTCCGATGAGGCGCAGTTTGCCGAGTTGAAGACGCTGGGTGAACTCACCCGCCAGGCTTGGAAGGATGATGTCCAGGTCATGATCGAAGGCCCCGGACACATTCCTATGGACCAGATCAAGCTGCAGGTGGATAAGGAAGTGGAGCTCTGCGATGGCGCGCCGTTCTACGTTCTGGGACCTCTGGTCACGGACATCGCTCCCGGCTATGACCACATCACCTCTGCGATTGGCGCGGCCATGATCGGTTGGCACGGTGCGGCCATGCTCTGCTACGTCACACCGAAGGAGCATCTCGGCCTACCCAACGAGAAGGATGTGAAGGACGGCATCATCGCCTACAAGATCGCCGCCCATGCGGCCGATGTAGCCCGGCACCGTCCCGGCGCACGCGATCGGGACGATGCGATCTCGCATGCCCGCTACACCTTCGATTGGGACAAGCAGTTTGCCCTGTCGCTCGATCCCGACACAGCGCGCAGCATGCACGATGAAACTTTGCCGGACGACTATTACAAGGAAGCTGCGTTCTGTTCCATGTGCGGACCGAAGTTCTGCTCCATGAACTGGTCCAGCAAGGTGGACGAGTACAACGAGCAGGTCCACGGTTTGAAAAAGCAGGATCTGACGCAGATCGTTACCGAGCAGATGGCTCTAAGAAACTAACGTCAAAACTCCAGCGTTAAATGAAAAGCCGCACTCTTTGTGAGTGCGGCTTTTCTTCTCGGAGCATTACGCGAATTTCGTTGTTAGATCCGAGATCCGTAGGATCTGTCTTCCGCTTTCACTTAAGCGAAACCCTGGGGGAGGAGACTGGTCCGGCTGCGGTGGAAAGTTCCGAGTGACCTGAGAGGCACTGAAGTTGAATGCCATCCCGGCCACCCTTCGCAAGGTGATGTGGGGACAGGGAGCGGAGCACATCTGGTGCGTCCGAATTTGGCTCACATGAATCAAGTGACTTCCTGGTCCGGGGCGGAGAGTATGGAGGGTGCC
>JAHFTZ010000099.1:1276-7676 GCA_023265355.1 Terriglobus sp. | reverse complement strand
CCAAGAATATTCCCCCTACGCAACTCCGCCCTGTGGCAAATCCGCCACATCCCACCCATGAACCTTGGAAGGTGCCCCAGGCTTTTCCTGCTTTTTGGGGAGGGGTTTGCGAAGGGAAATCGCAAAAGCAGATCCCTCCGCTTCGCTGCGGGATGACAAACTCGCTCGCTGCGAAAGAGAGTTGTGGCTGGGCAGGCTTCTAGCGTTCGGCTATGCCCTTTATGTTGGCCAGGCCACGCTCGAAGTCCCCACCGACCATCTTGTCCATGCTCACAAACAGACACATCACCTTGGAGACGAACGTCATGGGCCCGGTCATCGTCCAGGTCACGCGCGTTCCGCCTGCCTCGGGTGTGAGCGTGTAAAGATTTTCGCTGGTACCGGCCATGGGTTTCACGAAGTCCAGCTTGATACGCACACGCGTCGGCGGAGCGTCGTCCAGGATCAGCATCGTCCCAGCGCCGATTTTGCGATTTCCCTCCCAGGCGTAGGTTGCACCCGGGCCGCTCGATGGACTTCCAATCGTGATCTTCGCCGCCGGGTCCAACTTGTTCCATGGGGACCAGAGACGCCACTGATGAAAGTCGTCAATGAGCGGATAGATCTTCTCCGCACTGGCGGCGATCACGGCAGAACGTTCCACGCGAAAGGTATCCGGCTGCCTTGACGCATACAGCAGCACAACCACCACCAACAGCACCACGATGAGCAGAAGCTTCCGCACCATGCCTTACCTCCCGGACGGGATCATCGTAGATCCCGTTCTGGAATCCGGCAAAGGAAATCTCGGAAAAATAACATCGAGCGTCTCGCGGCCTGCCCTACACTCCACCCATGAGAAAGCACATCACTGCCCTTTTGCTCCTCTTTGCTCTGCCCGCTTTTGCCCAGGTTGCCGAAACCGAGCCCGTCGCCTCCGGCATCGTGACGGGCCGGGTCGTCTGCGGGGACACGAACGCGCCCGCGCGCTTTGCCAAGGTCTTTCTCAAATCCGTCGTTCCCTCCAAAGCATCGGACAATCCCTTCAGCGCCCTTGCCGAACTGGTCAAAGATCCCGATGCTCCAAAAAAGAAGCTCTCTGCGGAAGATGCGGCGATACAGAAACAGGCGAAGGCTGCTGGCGCAAAGCTGATAACGGGCGTCATGGACATGATGGTGTCCACGACGACCAACGCGGACGGAATCTATACGTTTACCAGCGTTCCTGCCGGAACTTACTACGTCCATGCCACTGTGGCCGGATACATCGATCCCGTGGCGGACTTCACCTCAGAGGAACTCACCAGTACCGATGCCGAGATCCGCAAGCGGGTGTCTGCGGCGAGCCTGCCCACGGCCACCATCAGCGGCGCAGAGACGGCGCGTGCCGACCTCCGCCTGGAGCGTGGTGCCGCTATCTCCGGTCGCGTTGTTTACGACGACGGTTCGCCTGCGTCGGGCTGGGTGATCCGTGCCCTTCATCCCGTGACTGACTCCAACGACTCCGAGCTCGGCCGTTTGGGAGTTGATGCCTCCGACCTCGATCTCATACACATGAACGAAGCCGGCACGATCGACGATACGGGGCACTTCCGCATTGCGGGTCTTCATGCGGGGAGCTACATTCTCCGTGCCAGGTTTCGAGGAACCGCAATTGGTACCAGTTCGCTCAACCCCATCGTCTCGAACAAAGAGTCAGGCCTTCGAGGACGAAGCCCTCTTAGCAACATGATGGCTCTCCACCTCGATGCTTACTCTGGAAACGCCCTTCGGCTCGCCGACGCAAAACCGATTCCCGTCCGTACTGGAGATGAGCGCGCAGGCGAAGAGATCACCATTCCTCTCCACTCCCTGCATAGCCTCAGCGGACACGTGATCGCTCACGCCGACGCGCATCCCGTCGATAGCGGCACTGTCGAAGCGGAGTGCCTTGATGCTTCGGGAAAGCCCGACCCCAGCCCCCACTACACGGCTCCCATCAACGCAGATGGCAGCTTCCGCTTCGACTACCTCCCGCCTGCTACGTATAAAGTCAAAACCGCTCACGCTGCGGATGCTACAACGCTTTCGACCCAACACGTCTTCGCTTCGCTGATAGCTGAAGAGAAGACGACCCACGCCTACGGCAATGCCTCGGCCACCGTTACGCTCTCTGACGCGGATCGAACCGACCTCGTACTCTCTGTTCCCGAGCCGGCGGATGCGGCGGCTTCTGCGAGATAGCTACTTCTTCAAAGCAGTCTGCCGCGCCAGCTCCTTGCGGAAGACCTGTTCGCGATCGTCGAGGAAGGCCTTGTATCCGGCGGGATCCAAGAACGGATTCGCGGCTCCGTTGCGCAGCTTTGGATACTTCGCTTTCAAGTCGAAGTAGCCTCCATGTGCGCCGAGGAAGATGTCACAAGGCAGGCCGCGCAGCGTCTGAAAGGTGCGGAGAAAATCTTCCGCCTCGGTGGGATATTTGGGATCGTGGATCAGGTTGTTGCCGCCGTTCATGCTGGCTCCGCCAACGATGACGACGTTGTAGGTCTTGCCGTCTTCCGTGATCTGCATCGTCCACGTGGTGCAGCCCATGGTGTGTCCTGCAGTAAGGTGCGCGGTCAGAACGGTGCCACCCAGGCTCACCTGTTCGCCGTCGTGGAGTACCTTGTCGACCTTGACCGGAGGAAAGTATGCGCTGGGGTCGTTGAAGAAGAAAAAATCCTTGCGCCCACCGGACTCCATGGGAACAATGTCTCCGGCCATGACCTCGACCCTGGCATGCGTCAGCCGCTTCATCTCGGCGGTGCCTGCAACGTGGTCAAAGTGGGCCTGGCTGTTCAGCAGGATCTTGGTGTCCGCGACGCGGAAGCCGAGTTTTTCGATGTTCTGCCGAATCTGCGGAACGGAGCTGGCGAGGTTGGTGTTGATGAGGATGTTGCCCTGCGGCGTCGTGATCAGGTAGGCCGCGAGATCGTCGCTGCCGACGTAGTAGAGGTTTCCTGCGATGCGAAAGGGCGGGTGGTTTGTTGTCCAGGTGGAGTTCATCTGGGCGGCGAGCGGGGCGGAGAGAGGCCCGGCGAAGGCGAGCAGAAGCAGCAGAATTCTAGTGAGCATGGTCCAGCATAGCGCTGCCCGGAGGTGCATTTTTGAGCGGGTCATTTGCATGGAATCCACTTCGTTATCCCTCGCTTCTGTTTTGTAAATTCACCACGATGCCACATCGAGTTGCCGCCCCGCCATAGTCTCCGTCATCTCGACCGAAGCGGAGAGATCTGCTTTTTTCATCGCGCAAAGTGCGATCCGATGTGCCTTTCGCACATGGCAAAAGCAGATTTCTCCGCTCCCTTCGCTTCGCTTCGGTCGGTCGAAATGACGGGGGATTCGTTGGCACTCTTCGCGCACAAACGTTGATCCCTACTTTTCGAACCGCCGGAAGAAACTTGAGTCCAGATAGTGCGGCGTCGTGGGGTCGTTCGCCACGGCCAGCGCAAGGTCGGCGAAGAAGGAGTTGAACTGCGCCGCTGCGGTAAGGTCCACCGGCTGGTTCAGGTCGTCCGCCGTAGAGTGATACCGCTCGGCCAGCCACGCTCTCCAGGCCTTGTACTCAGGCGATCCCATCGTCCATCCAAACTTCATCGCCAGCGCCGGGACACCGGCCTGCACAAAGCTGTACTGGTCGGTACGGATGAAGCTATTGCGGTCCGGCTCCGGATCGCCCGCGATCACGATGCCGTGCGCAGCACCCACGCGCTTCGCCTGGTCCTGCAAGGTGCTCTGCCCCAGCCCCTGCACGTGCAGCTTCTTCAATGGAAAGAGCGGCAGGAACATATCCAGGTTCAACGCCGCCTTGATGGAGCTTGCAGGCACAGTGGGGTGGCTGGCAAAGTACCGTGATCCGAGCAAGCCTTTTTCTTCCGCCGTAAAGAGCAGGAAGAGCATCGATCGCTTCGGCCTGTGTCCCTTCGCTGCTTCCTCACTAAACCACTTCGCCGTCTCCAGCACGGTGGCCGCGCCGGAGGCGTCGTCCATGGCTCCGGGGTAGATCGTCTTTCCATGAATTGGAGCGCCGACACCGAGGTGATCGAGATGCGCGCTCACGATGACGTACTCTGCCTTCAGCTTTGGATCACTTCCCTCCAGCTTCGCCGCGAGGTTGGGAGATTCGACCGTGCTCGTTTCTGTGACGACACTGGCCACCATATTCTTGCCGAGGGTGAAGTGCGGAAGGGGCTTCTGCGCATCCGCGAGGGCCAGCATCTCGGCAAAGGTGTGGCCCGTGCCCGCGAAGAGCTTCTCCGCCATCGCCGGGTTGAAGGTCGCGGAGAAGCGCTCTCTGTGGTCGTTGGCAAGCGCGGGATGCTTCGCCGCGACTGCTGCGTCCTGCGGATCGGCTGCGAGACGCATGCCGGGCTGCGAAGCTCCGCTGGCAACGCGCTCCCAGCCAAAGTCCATCGACTTCGGCGTGGGAATACTGACGATGCCGACGACACCCGCGTCCGCCATCGCCTTCGTCCGTGGCGCGGTGCGCGCGTACGACTTCAGCGGCCCCGGCAGATCCGCCGGACCGCCGTTGATGACGACCACGATCTTTCCGCGCAGAGAGGCCAGCGGAACTTCCGGCGAGCCGAAGTCGTCGTACTTCCCCTCGGGCAGGTGCAGGCCGTAGCCGATGAAGACCAGCGGCGCATCGATCTTGGCGGGCTGCGGCGAGCCGGCGGCAATGGTCGCGTCTTTGCCCAGCACCAGCGCCTCGGCGGTGCCATTGACGCTGAGACCGAGCGAACTCTTTTCGGCGAGGACGCGCTGCACATCGAAGTGCACGGGCTGATAGAAACTGTTCACACCTGCGGGCTTCAAGCCATAGGATTTGAACTTCTCCACGGCGTACTCGGCGGCTTTCAGGTATTCGGGGCTTCCGGTGAGACGGCCGCGCATGGAGTCGTCCGCGAGCACCTGCACGTGCGCCCACCACGCCTTGCCCCGGGCCTCGTCCGTGTCCTGCCCACTGGCCGTTATTGGTCCGAGCAACGTCGTCAACAGCAGCACCTGCGCAGCAAGCCTCATTCAGCCCCCTGATTTTTGTGAAGTGGGTTGAGCGTAGCACAGTGTCTTTTTCGATCGGTATATCGTGGGCTTCTTCTTTGTCATCGCGCTTTGCGCGATCGGATGTGCCTTTGGCACATGGTAAAAGCAGATTTCTCCGCTCCCTTCGCTTTGCTCCGGTCGGTCGAAATGACGGCGTTGGTTGCTTTGCTTCGAACCGTGGAAGGACGGGGTTGGTTACGCAAAGTGTTACCTTTCCGAGATGCGTGAGCGTTATCTTCCCGCGTGGAAGGCGGCGACCTGAATCCCCTTGAAGCCCCGCGCTACGAGTAGCCGCCCGGCCATGACGCCCGTACCCTCGACCGAAGTAATGTCCGTCATTCCGATCCAGTAATCTTCGTCCTCTCGACCGAAGCGGGGAGATCTGCTTCTCCCCTGATACCATCCCTTTGGAAAACATGGAAAACCTTCTTCAAACCGTCTCTCTTGCCCGCCTCCGCTCACGCATGCAGCAACTCGTCGAGATCGAATCTCCCAGCGAAGATCCTGCGGGCGTCAATCGCGCGAACGATCTCGTGCAAACCTGGGCCGAGGCTCTGGGAGCCGAAGCAGTGCGCCAAAGTACGGAAGAGTTCGGCGACATCCTTATCCTTCGTTTTCCCGGCGACGCATCGCAGAAGCCTGTGATGCTTCTCGGCCATCTCGACACCGTCTGGCCTAATGGCACGCTCGCCGGGATGCCGTACAAGGAAGAGTCGGGCCGCATCTGGGGGCCGGGTACGCTGGATATGAAGTGTGGCGTGGTGATGGCGCTTGAAGCGATTGAGGTTCTGCAACAGCTCAAGAAGCGAACGCCGCCCGTGATCCTTCTGTTGAATCCCGACGAAGAGGTGGGCAGCAACGCGTCGCGGGCCACGACGGAAGAGCTTGCCAAGGAGTGCAGCGCTGTCTTCGTCCTTGAGCCCGCACAGGGTGTCTTCGAAGCCAGCTACAAGACGGCGCGTAAGGGCATTGCGAACTATCGCCTTGAAGTACATGGTCTGGCTTCGCACTCGGGGGTGGATTTTCAACGCGGACATTCGGCTGTTCTTGAGCTTGCTCGTCTGCTTTTGAAGATCGAAGCCTTTACTGATCTCAGCATTGGTTTGACGGTGAACCCCGGCGTGATTGGTGGAGGCACGCGCTCTAACGTGATTGCGGCGGAGGCCTTCGCGGAGATCGATGTCCGCGTCGCCCGCATCGCCGACGCGGACGAGATCCATCGCCGCCTGCATGAACTCAAGTGTGAAGATTCCGCCTGCAGTCTTAGGATCACTGGGGGCCTTAATCGTCCACCGATGGAGCGTAGCGAAGGCATTGCGCGACTCTTCCGCCAGGCGCAGTCTCTCGCAAAGGATTT
>JAHFTZ010000099.1:0-1266 GCA_023265355.1 Terriglobus sp. | reverse complement strand
CTGCGCTGGGCATTCCTACGCTGGATGGGATGGGTGCTGTCGGCGAAGGCGCGCATGCCGCGCATGAGTCACTTCTGGTGGAGCATCTGGTCCCGCGCACGGCTTTGCTGGCGGCCATGATCGAGGCACAGGTGGAAGCGTAAAGCGATCAGTCGGGCCTTGGGATTCAAGGAGAGAAGCAGCAGATCTCTCCGCTTCGGTCGAGATGACGGGGCTTGGCACTTGGAATGACAAAGGCTTAGGAGACTTCCAGCTTTGCCAGCATCTCGCGCACAAGGTTTACGGGAAGGCCGACGACGTTGTCGTAGCTTCCCTCGATCCGCGTGATCCACGGTGCGGCGCCGCCCTGGATGGCGTAGGCTCCGGCCTTGTCCATGGGCTCGCCGGTTGCGACGTAGGCGCTGATCTCGTCGGGAGTCATGGGTTCGAAGAAGACGTGCGTCGTCTCTGCGGCGACGAGTGATTTCTTTGCCGCGACCACGGCGACGCTTGTGGTCACGCTGTGGGCGCGGCCCTGCAGGCGGTAGAGCATGTACTCGGCGTCAGCCACGTCGACGGGTTTGCCCAGCATCACGCCGTCCACGGCCACGGTGGTATCCGCGCCCAGGACGAAGACGTCGTCGGTCTCCGGCAGGGCGTCGAAGACGGCGATGGCTTTTTCCGCCGCCAGACGGCTGGTGTAAGCGACGGGGTTTTCTCCTTCGCGCTGCGACTCGTCGATGTCGCCCGTAATCACAGCGAAGTCGAACCCGGCCTGCGACAAGAGGTCGCGCCGGCGCGGCGATGCGGAGGCCAGAATCAACTTCATGCTTTCGCTGTGATCCTTACGTTGGAGTCCATACGATGCGTCGCTCCCGGCGCCAGCGTGATCTTGTTCTCGCCCACGTTCACCGTCTCCACGCAGACAAAGTGCTTCCAGCTCTCGGGATCGAGATCGGGCATGCCGGGAGAGAGTACGCTCCAGGGATTCCACGTCACGGTGGTGTTCGATCCATGCTTCTCAATGTGGATCTCGCGCTTCCACGCATCGTCGTGGATGGTCAGTGCAGAGGTCGTGTTGAGATGCACCTGGTCTACGTCGCGTGTGTAGGTCAGCAGTTTGGTGGTCTGTACCTTGCGCTTGAAGTCGTCGCGCTTGTCGAGGTAGATCGTGCCTTCGAGGCCTTCGGTCGCGACCTTCGTGATGTCGCCCACGGCGAAGTAAGTGTGCAGGCCTTCTTCAAAGACCAGATCCTCGGAGCCGTGGTTCGTTACCTCGAGGGTGAT
>JAHFTZ010000098.1 GCA_023265355.1 Terriglobus sp. | reverse complement strand
CGTAAGCAGGCCCGAGGAAGCCAGCAGCAAGGGCAACACCGGAGACGCTCCGGAAGCAAGATGAACGCAGCGCAGAGCAAACAGCGATCCTGCAGACCCGTCCGCAAGCTCACGGCAAAGAACAAACAGGTTAAAGCCCAGCCACAGGAGCGACAGAAAAGGAAGCCAGACAAACCGCCAGAGAGGCATCTTGAGCGGACAATTCAGGCGCCGCAGATAGAAGCTGAAAAAGAGCCACACACAAGGCACACAGGCTGCAAGCAAAACGATCAGCGCGAGAGCGCCAAACGGAGAGACCCAGGAATCCGTCGCTTGAAGGAAGGTTCCCAGTCTGTGCAGAACGCCCGGATCCTTGTCGTGGCTGGATACAAAAAGAATTGCCGGGAATAAGAGCCATGCCAGCACGAGAACGATCTGCGTGCTGGCGGAGAGAAGCCAATACTGTCGACCCAGCTCTCGACGCCATTGCAAGGGATCACTCGCATCGGAGTTATCCGCAAGATAGAAGGTAAGAACGCGGTGCTTTGAAAATCCCGTGATCCATGGGGTTTCGCTTTTGCTCAAGCGCGCGTGAAACGGGCCGCCCGCGAGAAACAGAAAGACATGGACTGCGGTACACAACAGGGCAAGACAGGTTGCGATCAGCCACAGCTTCGGCAACGGGTCTTCGGGAATATTCGTGATGGCATAGCTATTTTCCAAAGTGTGTTCGCCAGCGGGAGTCACCGTGGGAGCGCGACGGACGGGCCAGTAACTTCCATGAGAAGAGACGCCAATCCAGAGAGAAAGCTTCTCAAGCGTGTGGCCTTTTTCATCTTCAAAGACCTGCAGCGGAGCAATCTGCTGCAGCGCTGCCAGGAAGATCCCTTCCTGCGTGCTATTCATGAAGCTGAGAGAGTGGCGTGACTGCCCCGCCGTGGGAGCGTAGACAAATGCATCGTCAAACAACGGGAATCGGCTGACGGACAAAGTGCCATCCAGATCGTACTGACCCCGAAGCTGCGGAAGCAGACGCTCAGCACTCAGTAAAACGACGCGGGCATTGGGTACTTTCTGATGAAAGTAGCGCGCCAGGAAGAGCTGGTCCAACGGGTCTGTCGCCAGAATGACAATCCCCTTCGCGCCGATGTGCTCTACGCTCGTGGCGATCGCGGCAAGCACGCCTTCGTTGGAATAGGGTGACTGGGCCGCGAACTCCGGAGGACTATCGAGCGGTTGCTGTAAAGCATCCGTGAAGTCGAAGAGAGACTTGGAGTCCTGCGCCGTGGGAGCTTCAGCATTCTGAGGCTTGAAATTGGTAAGCTGCTTTCCAAAGAGACCACGCACATGCGAGACGCCGCGCGGATAACGGAAGGTCCGAAGTTCCGGACCGTCCCGCGAACTCTCGGGATAAATATCCTCCGAGCCATAAGCAGATTCGTTCTCCTGCAGAATAGCGACGGGCGCTGTCTTACTTTCACCGATCAATCCGGAGTTCAGAAGATATTCAAGCGCTACCTTATCGGAAGCAACTGTTGTAACCTCCTCCGAAGATGCAACGTAAGAAGTTGGATTGCCCTTGAGTCTACGGATTGCCTTGAGAAGATAGATCGCACGTTCGGAAGTAATTGATCCGCTGAGGGAATAGAACCGCTGCGCTTCGTTTACCTTGGCGAGATGATAGAGACCCGCAGCCGAGGCCGAGTAGTTGGGCCCGATCCAGAAAATGCCGTCACTCGAAGACGGAGAGAAGGCCGTCGAAAAATTGAAGGTGGACTTCAACTGCCCGATCGCCGAAAGCGCTTCCATAGCCGCATGCGTGTTGAGGCCGTACGTCGGCGACTCCGGAACAAGCAATAACATAAGCAGTTCGCTACCCATGCGAGGAACCTGAGAATGTGGCTTGTCCTCCATAACGTTCGCGGCAGGGCGTCCGTGAAAGAGCATCGCACCCGGCTCGTCGCCAAAGAGTCTCCGATAGTGCATCGCCTCTCTGCTTCCCTTCGGGTCCTTGGGCTCCTCCAGATCGGCCAGATTCCACGGCGTATACATCGACTCAAAGTCATACCCGGCCGTCGACACAGCCTCCTGCAGCGCCGCAAGGTCGCGGTCGAACTCAAGCAGGTTCGCCGATTGCAGAGGATCCGGTACCGTTGCGATCAGCAACCTGCAGCGATGGCCCTTGTTCTCCTTGTCGGCCTCCGGAGAACAGGTGAGATCCAACTCAGTCACCTTCTGATCACCGATCGCACTGGCCTTCGCAGGTCCGAGACCCCTGAAGGCGAAATCCCCGCAGACGATCCCGCTGCTATTTTCCGCAGGTGCGCTCTCCATCTTTTCGGCTCTTCCCAAATGTCGGCGTAATACCTCGGCAGCCGAACAGCGGTGCGCATCCGCCTCCAGCGCGTCCGCTGTCTTGGCCGCGCTGGAGCTTTCAGCCTTCCCCGAACTCATCTGCACCTTGGATTTCTCGACACCACGACCAACGCCCCCTCCGTTGGAAATCAAAGCGCTTAAAATGACGAAAAGAAACGCCGAACCGCCAACATGTCGATACAAAGGTGTACCTCCGCGTCATCTTGCTTTCTAAGAAACAGGACCCGACACAGACATTTTGGGGTTGGGCTGGAATTGTAGACCATTCCGCAGTAACCGAAGCCAATTTACTCGGTGGTCTCTGGCCTGCACACCTGGCCGATCTATGATGAAAGAGTCATGTCTTACACGGTTGCAGCCTTTTATCGCTTCATCACTTTGCCTGAACCTGCGGTCCTGCGCGAGGAGTTACTCGCCGAATTCGCAGGCACAGATCTCCGTGGCACCACGCTCATCGCCAGAGAGGGTGTCAACGGCACCATGGCAGGCTTGCCGGAAACAATTGACCGCTTCCTAAACTTGCTCAATGCAAAAGTTGGTCTGGATCGTGCCGAAGTGAAGTTTTCGAAATCAGAAGAGCTCCCCTTCGGGCGTCTGCTCTTCAAGGTGAAGCAGGAGATCATCGCCTTTCGCAAAGCCAAGGTAGATGCCACGCAGGCCGGAAACTACGTCCAGCCCGAAGACTGGAACGCTCTGATCGCGGATCCCGAAGTTCTCCTGCTCGACACGCGCAATCACTACGAAACGGAGATCGGTACTTTCAACGGAGCGGTCAACCCGGGGATCAACACCTTCTCCGACTTTGTCACCTACGTGCGCGAGAATCTCGATCCGGCAACCCACCCGAAGGTTGCCATGTTCTGCACCGGAGGCATACGCTGCGAGAAAGCCTCGGCCTTCATGCTGCAGGAGGGCTTCAGCGAAGTTCATCACCTCAAGGGCGGCATCCTGAAATATCTCGAGGACGTCCCCACACAGGACAGCAAATGGGAAGGCACCTGCTACGTCTTCGACCGCCGAGTCGCCGTCGGGCACGCGGACTTTGAATAGCCGCAGTTCCTACGCACGTCTCCATAGTTTGAGCTGAGACGCAGCACAGCGATCTTCTCAAATCAATGCGCCGTCGGACTCTGCAACAGACGAGAAACGCCGGTCAGCTTGCTCGGCCTCATCATCCACAGGATCTGCACAATCCCCTCAGCCGTTGCATCGATCATGGCTAAAGCCACCGCGCGGCCATCGCGGATGACCAACGCAGCCGGTCCGCCGTTTGCTTCGATGAATACAACCTCTACGCCCTTCCAGAAATGCGGCGCCACCGCTGTAATAAACTTCGCCACACGCTCACGACCTTCGACAGGTGTGCGTGCCGCCCGGACGATCCCGCCACCATCCGCGCTCGAAACAATGTCCGCAGCGAAGAGCTCTTCTAAACCGGCGAGGTCGCCTTTTTGAGCCGCTTCAACAAAGGCTCCCAGAAGGCGTCGTTGTTCGGTCGGTCCAACCGACGCACGCCGTCCATCCGCAATGTGTTTTCGTGCGCGACTCACATGTTGGCGGAGATTCGTCTCCGTGATCTGCAAAACCTCCGCGATCTGCTCGTAGGAATAGTCAAACGCCTCACGAAGCACATAAGCTGCCCGCTCCGTCGCCGAGAGCTTCTCCAGCAATAACAAAACCGCAAACTCCAGCGCCTCGCCCCGCTCGGCTCCAAGATACGGGTCGTCGTGGGTAGCGACCGGTTCCGGAAGCCACGATCCCACATAGGTTTCATGGCGTGAACGAGCCGACTGGAAAACATTAATGGCCAGACGGATCGTCGTAGTCGCTAAGAAGGCCGGCGCATCCAGAACAACACTTCGGTCCGTCGTCTGCCATCGCAGCCAGACATCCTGCAAAAGGTCCTCCGCGTCCGCAGCGCTTCCAAGCATCCGATACGCAATCCCGAACAGCCGAGGACGCACACTCCTGAAAGCCGCAAGGGCCTCATCCTCCGCGCCGCGTGGATCGAGAAGATCATCTGCACCGGATCTGCCTTGCAACATTTTCCAAACCTATCGCGCGGTTTGCATGCCGACAAGACTTCTTCCCTGCAAGCATCCACCCCTTACCGCTCACCGTAGCCCACCTGAGCGCTTCAAACAGACGCATCCAGCCGGTCGCATCAAATCCTCTGCCCTGCTAAAGTTCTTGTTGTCGAACCATCACGACGAAACGTCTCACTGGAAGAGGATTACTGAACATGACGACCCTGAACCAAAAGCAAAAGAACGACCGCGGCTTCACCCTCATCGAGCTGCTCATCGTCATCTCCATCATCATCATCATCGCGACGTTCGCCATCCCGAACATCACGCGTATCCGCCGTCAGGGCAATGAGACCTCTGCCATTCAGTCCATCAAGGCCATCGTCGGCGCTCAGCTTCAGTACTCCTCCATGTATCCGCAGAACGGCTTCGCCTGCTCTCTCTCCTCCCTCGGCGGAGAACAGACCGCCACCCCCGGGCCAACCGCTGCGGGCCTCATCCCCTCTGACCTCGCTGGCGGCCACAAAGCCGGATACGTCTTCGCCCTCACCAACTGCACCAAGGTCACGGTCAACAATACCGATCAGTTCACCTCCTACCAGATCACCGCCGTTCCCGAAGCCGTGGGCAAATCCGGCGACCGTGGCTTCTGCTCCGACGACGGTGGCCAGACCAAGTCCGATCCCAAGGGTGGAACTGCCTGCACGCAGTCGATTCAGTAAGAAGGGTCGCGATGAAAGAAAAAATGCGCAGCCTATGGATCTTCTGCGCTTTCCTGGCCCTCTCTTCCCTCCTCTCCGCCCAGTCGCCCGACCTGCATGAAATCGCAGGCCGGGTCGACGCGCATTACAACCACCTGACCTCCCTCAAGCTCGACTACACCGAGCGCTACACCGGCATGGGACAGACCCGCGTCGAGACCGGGACACTTCTCCTGAAAAAGCCCGGCCGCATGCGCTGGAACTATGCCTCCCCAGCGGGTAAGGTCTTCATTCTGAACAGTAGATACGCTTGGTTCTATACCCCTGGCGACCCACAGGCCCAGCGTGTAGCGGCGAAGCAGCTCGACGATCTTCGCTCCCCTCTCCGCTTTCTTCTCGGTCGTCTCAAAATCGAAAAGGAACTCACGAACCTCACCCTGGAGGCCTCGCAGAACTCGGCAAAGATCAAGGGAGTTCCCAAAGGCATGGAACAGCGCATCAACGCGATGACCCTAACCTGCAACACCTCTACCGGCGTCCTGACCGGCCTGAAGATCGAAGACGCGGACGGCTCCACGACAGAGTTTTCCTTCTCCAATCTGCAGGAAAACATCCCCCTGAAAGACTCGGACTTCGAGTTTGTCGCACCAGCCGGGGTCACGATCATCGAGGGTATGCCTCCCACATAGAAGAATCATGAGACTTGATATCGGACCTATTATGTCCTATAAACATTTAGGACCTATTCGGTCCTCTATCTCAACTCCGGATACCTATGCAAACCATGAGGTCACTTGTTCTCCTGCCGGTCCTCCTCGGGAGTGTCGCGTTCGCCCAACAGCAGGGGCCACCGCCGCGTCCTGTCATGCTCGCCCTGGACACGGATCATGACGGTTCCCTCTCCGCAGCGGAAATTTCAGCCGCTCCAGTAGTTCTGCTGACCCTGGATGCCAATCACGATGGCGCTCTCTCGGCGGAAGAGTTTTTGCCGAAGGAACCGGTGGGCGGAGCAACGCCCGACGAGCAGGTAAAACGCCTGATGGCCTTTGACAAAAATGGCGACGGCGCACTGACCAAAGACGAACTCCCCGACCGCATGCAGCGCCTGATGGATCGCGCGGACACAGACCACAACGGCCACCTCACGGCGATTGAGATCCGCGCCATGGCCTCCGCTCAAACCGCACCCACAGGCAGACCGATGGGAGCTGGGCCGAACCCCGCCATGCGTGCCGATCTGCTGGTGATGGCCATCGATCTCGACCATGATGGCATCCTCTCCGCCGAAGAGATCAAGCAGGCCTCCGTCTCCTTGAAGACGCTCGACGTAAACAACGACGGCAGCATCACCCCAAACGAGCTCCGTCCCAAGGCCGATCCGAAAGCACGAGCCCTTCACATGCTCGAAGAGTGGGACACAAATAAGGACGGCAAGATCTCCAAGGCCGAAGCCCCCGACCGCATGCAGGCTCAGTTCGAGAAGTACGACACCAACAACGATGGCTTTCTGACCATGGACGAGCTTCTGGTGACCTTCTCCAATATGGACAACTCGCAGCCACGCGGCACCCGCCCCAACGCACAGGAGAAGCAGTAGAAATGGCTCGAATCTCTCGTAAGCTCGTCCGCTCCATCGCCTCCGTATCCGCCTCCCTCACGGCGGCATCTGCGCCTGCCGCACTCGCCGCGCCGAAGCCCCAACCCGCCACACAGCAGGCCGCCACACACGCGTGGACCTTCCATCACGAGAACGTCCTCGGCACCTCGATGGAGGTCACACTCCGCGCCTCCAACAAGTCCTCTGCCCAACGCGCGGAAACGGCCCTTTTGGCCGTTCTGGATTCGAGAACCAGTGTTCTGAGCGCATGGAATCCGGAGAGCGAACTCAGCCGCTGGGCAGCAACTCGTGGTACGGCGGAAAAAGTGTCGCCCGAACTCATGCGCGTCCTCGTCGCCTTCGACACCTGGCGCAACCGCACCAACGGTGCACTGGATGCCTCCGCCGAAACCGCCGCACGCGTCTGGAAGCAGGCCACCGCAGAAGGCCGCACGCCCACGGACACAGAAATCCGCCGCTCTGTCGTAGCTATGCAGCAGCCGCACTGGACGCTTGATCGCACCAACGGCACAGCCACGCGCCTAAGCGACGCTCCTCTCGCCTTGGCATCCTTCGCCAAGAGCATCATCGCCAGCGACGCAGCCGACGCGGCCCTCGCCTCGGGAGCCAAGGGCGTCATGCTGAACATCGGCGGAGATATCGTGGCGCGCGGAGCTATGACGCAGATCGTGGACATCGCCAACCCCGCAGCGCACGCCGAGACCGAAACCTCCATGGATCAGGTCGTCGTCACCGACCGCGCCGTCGCCACCAGCGGATCCTACCGTCGTGGCTTCGACCTCGCTTCCAATCTAGGAACACCGCAGTTCTCGCACATCCTCGATCCCCGCACCGCGCAGCCAGCCGGACACATCCTCTCTTCTACCGTCATCGCCCACGACGCCGAAACCGCCGGAGCCCTCGCCACCGCCTTCAGCGTCCTGCAGCCGGAAGAGTCCGCAGCGCTCGCGGCAAAGACTCCGGGCGTCGCCTATCTCCTCGTCACCCGCGAC
>JAHFTZ010000097.1 GCA_023265355.1 Terriglobus sp. | reverse complement strand
AGGAGACCGAGGAGAGCTTCGAAGGGAATGCCCGGCTGAAGGCGGAGTTTTACTCTGCGTTGGCGCCGGGCAAGCTGGTTCTGGCGGATGATTCTGGCCTGGAAGTCGATATTCTCGGCGGTGCTCCGGGCGTGCGTTCGGCTCGGTATGCGGATGACACGGGATCTGTATTCGAGGGCACGGTGGACCAGCGCAACAACGCCTGCCTGCTGGCGGCTCTGGGCGATGAACTGGATCGCCGAGGGCGCTACCGTTGTGTCCTTGTACTGGCCCGCGATGGAGCAGTCGTCGATGTAAGCGAGGGCTCGGTCGAAGGGGAGATTCTGGGCGAACCTGTTGGGGATGGCGGCTTTGGATACGATCCCCTCTTCTGGTTGCCAGAGCGCGGGCTCACGATGGCAGAGCTGGATGTTGCCGAGAAGCAGCTGAGCAGTCACCGCGGAAAAGCCTTGGTAGGGATCCTCTCGCGACTGTAAGACGTTTGCGTTACTTTCAATGGGGCTCCAAAATCGCACAAAGGTCACGATAATCGCACCAGAAGTCGAGTTTCGATTGACGGTCGTTTAACCGGGACTGAATAATGACAGTGCCTGCTTTTTCAAGAAGTTAAAAGCACTCTGCGATTGAAGGTACTTGAGGGAGTAAGACTATGGCTTCGGTCGCTGCACCGGCACCACCATCGAATCAACATCCGATCAAGGGTGTTCAGCCACTGCGCGCGGGCGAGGGAAACTCGTTTGTACTGCGCCGGCTTCACTCTCTGACAGGCATTGTTCCCATCGGCGCATTCCTGGTCGAACACATCATCTCGAATATCGAGATCGTGCATGGTCCGCTGGCGTACGCACAGCAGGTGAAGTTCCTGAACGGCCTTCCGCTGGTGCGCGTGCTGGAGTGGGCCTTCATCTTTATCCCACTCGCGTTCCACGCTCTCTATGGCGTGTACATCGCCATCAAAGGTCGCCCAAATGTGAACGTGTATCCGTGGGCTGGCAACTGGATGTATCTGTCGCAGCGCGTGACGGGCATCCTGGCATTGGCCTACATCATTCAGCATCTGTACTTCCAGCGGTTCACAGGCGTCAGCCTGCCGGAGCATCCCGGCCTCGCATACTGGAAGGTGCAGTACGAGCTTTCCAATCCTCTGATGGTTGCGGTTTATGTAATCGGCATGGTCGTAACGTGCTGGCACTTTGCGTACGGCGTCTGGCTCTTTGCGGCGAAGTGGGGCATCACGCCGGGTGATCGAGCGCGGAAGAAGTTCGGCTGGGTTTGCGGAGTCTTTGGAACGGTGCTTTGCGCGGCGGGTCTTTGGAGCATCATCGCCATCGTGAATGCGCCTGCGGTTCCCTTTGAAGACGTGATGCCTGCGCAACAGCCGGGTGTGATGGCTCCTACGGTTCCTGTTCAGAATGAATCGCAACAACAGCCGCCATTGACGCAGCAACAGTAGCACTTGAGTGAGGGAGTAGACGATGGCAGCAGTGCCTAAGATTATTGTGGTTGGTGGTGGACTGGCGGGCTTGTCGTCGGTGATCAAAATTGCAGAAGCAGGCGGCAAGGTCGATCTGTTTTCGATCGTGCCGGTAAAGCGCTCGCACTCGGTCTGCGCACAGGGCGGCATCAACGCGGCAAAGAACCTCAAGGGCGAAGGCGACGATGTCTTCAAGCACTTTGACGACACGATCTACGGTGGCGACTTCCTCGCCAACCAGACGCCGGTAAAGAACATGACGGCGCAGGGCCCGGCGATCATCGATCTGCTTGACCGCATGGGTGTTCCTTTCAATCGCACACCAGAAGGCCTGCTGGACTTCCGCCGCTTTGGTGGAACGCTCTATCACCGCACCGCTTTCGCAGGCGCGACGACAGGACAGCAGCTTCTGTACGCCCTGGACGAACAGGTCCGTCGCTTTGAGAGCGAAGGCAAGGTCCAGAAGTACGAGGGATGGGAGTTTCTTTCCGCTGTGCTCGATGAGGCCGGTGTCTGCCGCGGTATCTGCGCGATGGATCTGCGCACGATGGAGGTTAAAACCTTCCACGCAGACGCGATCATCATCTGCACGGGCGGCAATGGAGCCATCTTTGGCAAGAGCACCAACTCCGTCGTCTGCACCGGCTCCGCAGCTTCCGCGCTGTATCAGCAGGGCGCGTACTACTCCAATGGCGAGTTCATCCAGGTGCATCCGACTGCGATTCCCGGCGAGGACAAGCTGCGCTTGATGTCCGAGAGCGCGCGTGGTGAGGGTGGACGCGTCTGGGTTCCGCGCAAGAAGGGCGATCCCCGTCCCGCGAAGACCATCTCCGAGGCGGACCGTTTCTACTTCCTCGAAGAGTGGTATCCGAAGTATGGCAACCTCGTGCCGCGCGACATCGCCACACGTGCGATTCATCGGATCGTGTACCAGGAAGATCTCGGCATCGATGGACAGCCGATGGTCTACCTCGACGTCTCGCACATCGACCGCGAGACGCTGGAGAAGAAGATCGAAGGCATCCTGGAGATCTACGAGAAGTTCGTCGGCGACGATCCTCATGAAGTGCCGATGAAGATCTTCCCGGGCGTGCATTACACGATGGGCGGCCTCTGGGTGGACTTCAACCAGATGACCAATATCCCTGGCGTCTTCGCTGCCGGCGAATCGGATTACTCGATCCACGGCGCAAACCGCCTCGGTGCCAACTCGCTGCTCTCCTGCATCTACGGCGGCTTTGTAGCCGGTCCGCAGGCGATGCTCTATGCCAAGAATCTGCCTGCGCAAAAGGGCGATGGTGGAGCCGCGAAAGAAGAGGTTCGCCAGCGCGAGTTCAACAATATCCTTCTACAGAACGAAGGCACGGAGAATCCGTTCAAGCTATGGCGTGAGCTTGGGGATACGATGACTCGCCACGCGACGATCATTCGCTATAACGCGGGCCTGCGCGAAGCCGATGAGAAGATCGTCGATCTGCTCGCGCGATATCGCAATATCAATCTTTCGGACAAGAGTGCATGGGCGAACACCTCCTTTGCATTCGCTCGTCAGCTTTACAACATGCTGCAGCTCGCGCGTGTGATTGTGCAGGGTGCGGAGAAGCGTGACGAGAGCCGCGGCGCGCACTACAAGCCGGACTTCACCGAGCGTAATGATGAGAAGTTCCTGAAGACGACGATGGGATCATACGACCCGATAGCGGACGCTCCGGTGATTACGTACGAAGAGGTCGACACACAGTGGATCACACCGCGTCCGCGCCGGTATGACGCTTCCGCTTAAGTTTCACGTTGATGTTGGAGAGGGATTAGATGGCAGAGACAAAGGTAGCTCCGAAGACGATCAGAGTGGAAGTGAAGCGGCAGGCCACGCCCGAGACTGCGGCGTTCGTGGAGAAGTTCGAGTTCCCTTACCGGTCGGGCATGAACATCACTTCCCTGCTGGGCGAGATCGCCATGGCACCGGTGACGACTGAGGGCAAACAGACGACAGCGGTCACGTATGACTCCAACTGCCTCGAAGAGATCTGCGGCTCCTGTGCCATGCTGATCACCGGCAAGGCCCGCATGGCCTGCAGCGCCCTCGTCGACAAGCTCATGGCGGAGACGAAGGACGGCGTCATCTCCCTCGCCCCCCTTACAAAGTTCCCCGTCGTGCGCGACCTCGCCGTGGACCGCAGCGTGCTTTTCGAGAACCTGAAGAAGGTGCAGGCATGGGTGCCGATCGATGGCAGCTACGATCTTGGCCCCGGACCTCGGCAGTTTCCGCAGATCCAGGAAGAGCGGTATCCACTCTCGAACTGCATCTCATGCACGATCTGCATGGAGGTATGCCCACAGTTCAACGAGGCAACCGGGTTCGTCGGTGCAGCGACGATTGCACAGGCGAAGCTCTTCAACATGGACCCTGCGGGTGCTGTGCTGAAAGAAGAGCGTCTGCGTGCTCTGGCTGGCGATGGCGGCATTCAGGAGTGCGGCTTTGCGCAGAACTGCGTACAGGCCTGCCCGAAGCAGCTTCCTCTGACCGAAGCGATCTCGGATATGGGACGCGATGTCTTCGTGCAGCAGGTGAAGGACTTCTTCGCGCGGTAATTTGTTTGGTTTGCATGACGGGAGTGCTTCGGCGCTCCCGTTTGTTTTGCGCACAGCCCATGTCCCAAAAGCGGGACGTGGGGAACCCTCTACTTCTTCCGGCGGAGCTGGATGATGCGGGTGGTCATATCCTGCGCGTCGCTTAGTGCTTCATCGCTTACAGAGCCAAGGCGTTTCGCGCGACGTTCGCGGATCTGCTCTTCTGATCCGGGCATCTTGGACTTCGCCGTGGAGACATCCTTCGCTGCCTTGATCCACTTCGCAGCTTCGTTGCGAACGGTCTCGCTGCGGTTGCTATCTTGTGCGGCGGTCGCAAGGACCTGATCTCCCTCCTTCGTCTGCGAGAAGAAGAAGAGGGTAAGAAGACCGATCTGCGCCATCTCGTCCTTTTCCGTGGCGAAGCGGTCGACCGCCGCCTGCAGCCATAGATTCTGATCGACCGGAAGCAGCAGATAGACGAGGCTGATGGGCTGCGAGAGTGTCATCGCGTGTTGCGGAAGAGGAACGCGGAACTTCGGATCGTCCAGGATGTGAAGTCCGGCCTGCGTGGTGTCTGCACCTGACATGGAGAGGTCATGCACGGTCGAGAAGTAGACCGAGGGGACGACGTCGTGGAGATCGGCACGGGGAAGAGCCTGCGCCGCGAGGTCGGCGTCTGCAGTTTCCTTGGAGAGCGAGAGGAGAAGACTGGTACCGTCCATCATGAAAAAACGAGGGTTGGATGCGTCCGCAAGTTCGACGCGGAGCAGAGGAAGCGTGGTCTCAGGAGCCGCCTTCACCTCCGTCCAGAACTGGTCCATCTGTTGAGATTTCTGGGACTGCTGCGCCTTGCTGATCTTCGATGGCGAGAAGCTGTACAGCGAGAGAACACGGCTGTGCATGGCGGCTTGCGTGGTGAGTGTCTGGGCCTGTGCTACGCAGGAAGCGATGAGGATAAGAACTAAGGTAAGGCGATTTAGAAATCCCATGCGTTTTACCTCTCCTTCGGCTCTGGAAACGATTCTACTTCTGTGGAGTGCGGCACCTTGCGTTAGGATTTTGAGATGGCAATGAATATGGATCGGCGAGGATTTCTTTCGCTTGGGGCTGCTGCGGCGGCGGGTTGGGCTATGCCGGCCGAAGCGAAGTTCGCACCGGGCGCTGGGCGTGTGAAGTACATCTTCTTTACCGATACGCACCTGGAACCGGAGTTGAAGGGCGACGTCGGTTCAGCGCAGGCCTTTGCGAAGATCAAGGCGATCAAGCCGGAGTTCTGCATCCAGGGTGGAGACCACTGCTTCGATCTTGCCGTCGCTCCGCGTGAGCGATCGATGATGCTGCTCGATCTCTACCAGAAGACGGAACACACGCTCGATATGCCGATCCATCACGTGCTCGGAAACCATGATGTCTTTGGGCGCGGAACGAAGAGCGGTGTCAGCGAGAGCGATCCGCTCTATGGAAAGAAGGCGTTCGAGCAGAAGTTCGACGCGAAGACGTATCGCTCGTGGAATTACAAGGGATACCACTTCATCGTGCTGGATTCGGTGCAGATCACACCGGACCGCTACTACTCCGCTTGGATCGACGATCCGCAGATTGCGTGGCTGAAGGATGACCTGGCGGCGGTAAAGCCCGGGATGCCGATTGTGATCTCGGTGCACTGCCCGCTGATCTCCGCCGCGAACGAATACAAATCTCCCTGGCATGAACCGGATCCGGGGCAGGCAAAGTATCCGACGTTTTTGACCGGAAACGCGTGGCAAGTGCTTCCGCTCTTCGAAGGACACAACATTCTCGGCGTCTTCCAGGGGCACACGCACTTGAATGAGGTGGTCTACTGGCGCGACATTCCCTTCATCACCAGCGGCGCTGTCTGCGGCAACTGGTGGATGGGATCGCGTTGGGGTACACCGGAGGGCTTCACCATCGTGGAACTGGATCGCGGCCGGATTCGCTGGCGGTACGAGACCTACGGATGGACAAGTGTGAAACCAGAGGCCGATCCGCTGCCGGTGATTCTGCAGCCAAGCGTGCCCGGCAGCTGGCCGACGGCCTAGAGATTAAATCGCATCGTTCGGCGCTTCTGTAGTCTCCAATTGCAGGAGGTAGTTTGATGAGTGTCGAAGTGACAATGGCCCAGACGGTGGTTGCGAATTGGAAGCTAGTGGTTGGGCGTGCCGATAAGCTGTTCAACGGGTTGAGTGATGCAGAATTGGAGCAAGAGATCGCGCCGGGAAAGAACCGGCTGATTTATCTATTGGGGCATCTGACCGCGGTCCACGACCGAACTCTGGCACTTCTGCGTCTGGGTGAGCGTCTACATCCAGAGTTGGATGAACCATTTCTCAAATTGCCAGATCGTGCGGCGACAGAAATGCCTTCTGGAGAGACATTGAAAGCCGCATGGCTTCAGGTGAACGCGGCGCTGCTCGCTGGCGTTGAAAAGCTCACTCCAGCGGAGTGGATCGAGCGACATGCGGACATAAGTGAAGAAGATTTGGTGAAGGAGCCAAATCGGAACCGGCTTGCTGTTTCTCTCAGCAGAACAAGCCATCTCAGCTTTCACATAGGCCAAATCATCCTGACACTGAAGAAATGAAAACGAACGCAAAGGAGCCCCGCACCATGCGGGGCTTCCCTAGTTACTGTCAAATCAAAAATTATTTGGTAAAGATGGTAGATTCCGGATCGCGCTGTTCGTTGTTCTTCATGCGATTGCTGGAACGGGTCGCCGACTCTTCGGCAATGCGATCCACCTTGGACTGGTGCTCAGGATGCTCAATAGCTTCGTGCGACGGACGAGCCGGGCTCTTGGTGGTGTTCACGTCGACCTTGGATACTTCGTTCATAACGTCACCTCGCCTAAGATAGACGCCATGGGGCGATTTAGAGTTTGCTCGAAATTTTCGGCCAAGGAACTAAGAGGTTTATGCAGAACTGGATGGCAGAAGCGCGGCGGGTGCATGCGGAGTCGGTGGTTCTCGACATGCACGCGGATACGCCGCAAAGATTTATAGATGAAGATTGGTCCTTTGCCGAAGATGACCTCCGCGGTGGTCATCTTTCGCTCCCAACGGCGCAGATTGGCGGGTTGGACGGCGAGTTTTTTGCCGCGTGGGTCGAGCCGCACGAGTGGATTGGACATTTTGCCGATCGTACGCGGACGCTGATCGACGGAATTCACGCACAGGCCGCAACGGGAACCATGCAAGTATGCCTGACGGCCGACGATGTTCTGGCGGCGAAGGCGGCGGGACGGTTCGCTGCACTGATCGGAATTGAAGGAGGACACTCCATCGAAGGTCGTCTCGATCTTCTGGAAGAGTTCTACATACGCGGCGTGCGCTACATGACCCTCACCTGGTCGAATACCAATGAGTGGGCTGACTCCAGCGGCGATGTCGCGCGTCATGGCGGCCTGACGGAGTTGGGCAGGGACGTTGTTCGTACGATGAACCGGCTGGGAATGATCGTGGATGTCTCGCATGTTTCGGATGCAACGTTCTGGGATGTGATGAAGGTCGCGGACGGCCCCGTGATCGCGTCGCACTCCAGCGCGCGTGCCTTGACCACGGCTCCAAGAAATCTGACGGACGAGATGATGCGCTCCGTTGCGGCGAGTGGCGGCATCGTCGGAATCAACTTCTTCCCTGCCTTCATCGATGAGGAGTGGCGTGCGGCGTGGAA
>JAHFTZ010000096.1:424-7820 GCA_023265355.1 Terriglobus sp. | reverse complement strand
CTCTGTCCCTGGTACTGCGGGAGCGGTACCGCAACAGTGCAATGGAGTGCAGAATGTTTTCTGTGCCACACAAATCAGCACCACCGCTCAGAGGGTGCTGAGTGCGTTGCCTACTCCAAACCTTGGCCCCACAGGACAGACTTTCAACAACTATCTTTTCCAAGGCTCGGCCAGCGACAACACGACGCAGTACGATGGTCGCGTCGACTGGAACCTGAGCGCCAAAGACCAGTTCTTCGCCCGTTACAGCGTGTCCAACCAGGTGCAGAACTTCCCTTTGATCTTCGGAGTTCTTGATGGCGGCGGCTTCGGTTCCGACGGTAACATCGGCAACAAGGGACGTAACTTCACCGCGAGTGAGACGCACTTCTTTTCGCCGACCCTCTCCAACGAGCTGCGCTTTGGCTACAACTGGATCAACGCAAAATATTCGCAGGCAAACGCTGGGGAAAATCTCTCACCGCAGCTTGGCTTGGGGGGCATTCCATTTGCTCCAGGCAATGGCGGTACGCCCCACTTCAACGTGAGCGGGTTGACCAGCTTTGGTTCACCTGAATATGTTCCCACGGATGAGTACGAGAATGTCGCTCAGCTTCTGGACAACGTCTCGAAGGTCATCCACCACCATACTCTCAAGGGCGGCGTGAACTTCCAGCGTATCCGCGTGCAGACGTTGCAACCCACCACGGCACGTGGGTCTTATAACTTCACGGGCAAATACACGCAAACACCCGGGAAGTCCGATTCGACAGGCTTTGGTGTTGCAGACATGATCGCGAACCAGATGGAGAGCGCATCGATCTCGAATATCTCCACTGTGCACAACCAGCGCTGGTATCGTTCGGCCTACTTCCAGGATGACTGGCAAGCGGCACCCAAGCTGACTTTGAATCTTGGAATTCGTTGGGAGTACTTCCAACCACAGGAAGAACTCGATGGCCGGCAGGCGAACTTCCAGATCGATTACAGCAACAATACCGCCCAGTTCGTGCTGCCGGAGAAGGCCCGCCAGTTCACCCTTCCTACGGCTCTGCTCACGGAGCTTGCTACAAATAATGTGCCGGTGGTGTACACCAGCAACAACTCTTTGGTCTCTGCGCAGAATCTGAACTTCTCGCCGCGCTTTGGCTTCTCGTATGCGGCCGCTCCCACTACTGTTGTCCGAGGCGGCTTCGGCATCTTCTTCGGAGGCATCGAGAGTGTCGGCTTCTTCCCCAACCTGGGTGCAAATCCACCGTTCCTCTTCACGTCCAACATCACCAGCGGAGGCTGCTCAGTAAAAGACGGCTGCGCAACCAACGGCCTTACACTTGAAAACGGTTTCAATACTGCGATCGCTCAGGGACTTTCCAACTTCGTGAACACCCCTGACATGCGTTCGTATCCTAAGAACATTCAGACTCCTTACACGGAGAGCTTCAACCTCTCGGTGCAGCAGCAGCTCACCGCAGACACAACGGTCACGCTTTCATATGTTGGTGCAGTCGGACGTCACCTTACCTCAAACCCGAAGTCGAACCAGATTCCAACCTTGCTGGCTCCCGGCGATAACGTGCAGAAAGCTCGTCCTTTCAATCAATTCGGTGCAGGCAGTCTGGAATCTTATTCGGCGGTCAGTAACTACAACGGCGCGCAGGCGACGGTGGAGCATCGCGCTTCGAAGGGTCTCTACTTCCTCGCGACCTAGACCTGGTCGAAGAATCTTGAAGACGCCTTCCTCCCCCTTGGAGCGAACGGACAATCCGGTTCGGGCTATCGCAACTGGCGTCAACTTGGCTTTGGCTACGATTACGGTCCGTCCTACGCGGATACACGGCATCGTGCGGTCATTAACCTGCAGTACGACTTGCCCTTCGGAATGGGGCGCAGATACCTGAATAACTCCCATCTTGTAGATACGGTCATCGGAGGCTGGGCGCTCACAACTCTCTTCCGTGTGCAGACAGGCCAACCGCAGATTGTGCAGCCTAACAACGATCCGACAAACGGTGCTGGCCAGTCACAGGGCATCCGCGTCGGCGATCCAAACAGTACCAACCTACCCAATCCCGGAAAGGGCGCTGTGTGCGCGACACAGACTCGGACAGTCAACACATGGTTCAATCCATGCGCCTTTACTACTCCTAATCCTGCAACAGGACCGAATGACCTTGCAGCCTATGGCGGCTACGGTCGTTCGGTGGTTTACGGCCCCGGCTATAACCGCGTCGATTTATCCCTCCTGAAGAAGTTCACGATCTACCGTGAGATGGCTCTGGATATTCGCGCTGATCTGTTCAATGCGCTCAATACACCTGCCTATGGACAGCCTAATGCGACGATCGGCAACACCTTCGGCCAAATCACAAGCACGCGCTTCGGTGGGTCGGGAACTGCAGGGGAAACTCCGGATGCTCGGGTCGCTCAGCTCTCTGCCCGCTTCCACTTCTAACCCGCAGTAGCAGTCGAACAGTAAGGGCCGTCCAGAACTCTGGACGGCCCGTTCTTTTTAGAGATGCGGCCCGACTGCCCGACTCAGAATTCCGGCGAAGGCGTGCCATGGAGGGCTCATGCCGATGGGAACGGCGAGAGCGACGGACGCGAAGACCAGAGGCGCGGCCCACATCGTCGAACGGTGGACGCGTCGGATCGAGATGAGTTCGTAGACAATCAGAAGAAGCAGCAGGACGCCGATCCCGGTGACGGCTCCCGCGGCGGGCGGAAGTCCGATGCGGCCCCAGGGAAAGCGGCCGAAGGCGGCACCACAGAGTCCTATGGTCGCGATCAGGATTAAGCGCTTATGCGCATCTGGCTTGCGCCGGGCGCGCCACGAGGCATAGATCACAACGGTGAAACCCGCAATGCCAACGAGTGGAATCGCAGAAGAGACGAACGGATCCAAGGGGCCGATCTGCACTCCGCGATGAAGCGCATCGATTGCGGCGATTACCCCAAGTACGATCATGATCGGCGGAAGGCAGAAGGCGATGATCCCCAGAGACCTGTGCCACTTCACGCGGCGGGCGGAGATAAGGGCAGCCTGCACGACGAAGAGCAGCATCCAGAGGGTAAAGACCGCGCCATGAAAATGAAGGATGGGGCTGGGAAGCGGCGCGTGCATCATGCCCGCGCGGAAGTACGTGGGCGAGAAGCCGATAAAGACACAAATGCAGAGCAGAATGGCCATGCCGCTGTAAAAGATCCGTTCCAAGGTTTTGTTTACGGGTCTGTAGTGAGGGTGCTGGCGGGTTGAAGGAACAAAGACGGCATCGGTTGCCATGTCTTCTCCGATCAGGGGATTGATGTTGCGTGCGCTTGGGAAATGGAATGCTCGGAATGCGTGGAAGATATCACGCCTGAGAAACGTTCACAAAGGGAATTTGGCAGGAAAATCTCGCGTGCCTCCCGTCCTTCTCCTTCCTTCCGACTACTCTTGACTGGAGCTGAGACGAAAAAGCCACTGTAGGAGCAAAATGCCAATGATCAACCGTCGAAGACTTCTGAGCGGTTCCGCTGCGACCGGCGCCAGCCTCATGGCTGCAACATCAGGTCTGGGTGCTGTCAGCAAGCTGATGGAACCCTCTCAGCGTCCGGTGCAACTCAAGGGCAATCGCTTTGTGACCTTCTGCATCATGATTCGGACCACGCCGTGGGAGGTCTCGCGCGATGTGAAGTTGATGGCGCGCGACGAGTCCACATGGCACACGCTGGACGGTGTGCGGTCCATGCGCGAGGCATTCGCACGGTCCAACCCGGATGGCCGCCTTACCTGGGGTTTCACGCTGAACGCTCTGGAAGACAAGCGAACGAACTTCCGCCAGATCCGGGACTATGCGGTGGAGTGTCACCAGAGATTCGGCGACGAGGTCTCCTACTTCCCCGGATATTTTCCCGCCATGTACCTGCCTCGCGAGCGAGTGAATCGCGAGATGACGGAGGCGATTCAGATCATCTCGGAGTTTGTCGGGCAGGGGTATCGTCCACAGGCAATCATGGGTGGTTTTCTTTCAGCAAACAACCTTGCGTATCTGGCGGAGAAGGAAAATATCCACACGGCGCATGCTGTGATCTGGAGTCAGCATGCGATCGATGGCGGAGGAGCGGACGGTTCGCCCTCGTACCCTTTCTATCCCTCCAAGGAGCACTTCTGTAAACCGGCACAGGGCGCGTCCGACTTCATCGACTGCGTCAACCTGGATGGCTGGACGATGGACTTTCTCTGCGCACGGAGAAGCGGTGCGCTGGATCACAAGATCACCGGATACAACAGCCGGCGCGGTGTGGGGCCGATTGAAACCTACGTGGGATGGGGTCTCGATCTCGGACATCGTGAAGTGATGCACACACAGTCGATTCACTTTAACGAAGGCTTCGTGCGCAACCAATACGGTTGGGTGACGAACATCTGGGAGGCCCAGATGGTGCATGAGTTTGGGAAGGATCTTATCTGCTCGGCCCTGGAGCGTTGGGTGACCGACACAAAGAAGAGATGGCCCGACGTTCACTTCGTAAGCTTCGGAGAGTTCGGATCGATCTGGCGAGCGCAGCACAAAACGAACGAGGACTGGAACTACAGCTTCATCGAACGCGGATCGGGACTGGGCGACTCTTATAACAACCTGGAGATCGAGTGGTTCATGAACAAGGGTCTACGTCTGGCTCTTTTGCGAGACTGGCACCAGAACACGCCCAAGAAGGTGATCGACTTCACGCGTTACGATCTGACCGCGCACGAACCGGAAGATCCAAGTCCGGCCCATCCGGCGAAGGCATGGGACCTGATGAATCGAATCAACCAGAAGGGTCTTCGACCGCAGGACTCCCCGGTGCTGTTGAGCGAGTTGAGTCAGGAAGACCGCGATTTTATCTTCGCCGCGCTGCCGCAGCTGAATGCCTATTGAGATAGTGAACACCTACGAGGCATGCTAACCTCCAACCACCGCATGCCTAAGCTGATCTCAACCATTCCTCCCATTCACCCACCGCTCACTCCGGGCGAGCAGGGCGAACTCCCGCGCGTCCTAAACGTATGGCATGCGACTGCCATGGTCGTTGGCATCATCATTGGATCCGGCATCTTTCTCGTACCGCGCGAGATGATGGCGGCAGTCGGTTCTTCGACGATGGTCTATGCCGTCTGGATCCTCGGTGGCCTGCTTTCGCTCTTCGGAGCGATGACCTACGCCGAGATCGCGGCTGCGCGGCCACACTACGGCGGAGAGTACGCCTTCCTTCGCGAAGCCTATGGCGACCTCACTGGCTTTCTCTACATGTGGACGAACTTCATCGTCTCCAAACCCGCTTCGCTCGCATCCATCGTCGCCGGACTTACGCGCACGCTGGCGACCTTCGCGCTCTTCAGCTTTTTTAATAACCCAGCATTTCTCCATCTAACGTGGGGAACGGTCGTCGCCATCGGTGCTACCTGGGCCGTAACTCTGCTCGACATTGTCGGAACACGCAAAGCAGGCGATGTGCAGGTGGCTCTCACTTGGCTCAAGATCCTGCTCATCGTCATTATCGCGGGAGTCTGTTTCGTCGCCGCAGGTCCGCTCGGCCACTGGCACAATTTCTCGACTCTCTACACAGGCGCGAACGGCGGCTTTTCGGGATTCATGATCGCGCTCATCGCCGCGCTCTGGGCTTACGATGGATGGTCGGATGTCGCAGCCGTTGCGGGAGAAGTCCGCAACCCTCAGCGAAATCTTCCCTTCGCCCTTATTGGTGGAGTCGCACTCGTCGGGGCACTTTACATGCTTACCAACGCAGCGATTCAGTATGTCCTGCCCGCAGCCTCTCTGGCTGCCGCGGACCGTCCCGCCGCAGATGCACTTCGGCTGATCGTCGGTCCATGGGGGGCAGGTCTCGTCTCCATCGGCATGGCCGTCAGCATCACAGCCACATTGGTCGGCTCTTCGCTTTCAGGAGCGCGCGTTCCCTTTGCCGCCGCGCGGAACGGCCTCTTCTTCCCTTCTATCGCACGCGTCAATCCACGCTTCCAGACACCCGCGAATGCGCTTCTGCTTCAGGCAACTCTGGCAACGCTTCTCTTATTTATGATCGGGAAGTTCCAGGCGCTCTTCTCGCTGGCCATCTTCTCGGAGTGGGTCTTCTACGGTCTCGCAGCCAGCACCGTCTTTGTCTTTCGTAAACGAGACACTGCACGACGCCCGTATAGCGTCACTGGCTACCCTGTCGTGCCGGTGCTCTTCATACTGTCAGCCGTGGTGCTTGTCGTCTTTTCGTTCAAGGCCGAACCGAGGAACTCCCTCTTCGGAACGCTGGCGATCCTGGCGGGAGTTCCCGTCTTCCTATGGGTTAAACGGTCTGCTTCAAAAGTCGGGAACTAACTTTCCGAAATTCAGGACCACGCACGGCGCTCCACCACCCGCTCATAGACTTCGACGTAAGCCTTCGCGCTGCCTTCCCAGTCATGGTTCTCCGCCATGCCGCGACGCATCATCGCCTCCCACTGTTCTTTGTTGCGGAACGTGGCGAGAGCGCGCTTGATCGCATCGAAGAAGTCCCACGCGTTGTATCCCCAGAACTTGAAGCCGTTCCCACCACCGTCGTGCTGCTCGTCGATGGTATCTTCCAGCCCGCCCGTCGCTCGGACGACCGGCACGGTGCCGTACTTGAGGGAGTAGATCTGGTTCAGGCCGCAGGGTTCGTAGCGTGAGGGCATCAGAAAGATATCCGCGCCCGCTTCGATCTTGTGCGCGACGACGTTGTCGTACTTGATCTGTACGCGCACCTTGTCGGGGTACCGCTCTGCAAGCTCCGAAAACAGGCGCTCATAATACTCTTCGCCATTCCCAAGCACTACAAGTGCAATATCTTCCTTAACTAACTCATCCGCAATCTGCGCCACAAAATCCAGGCCCTTCTGCGTGGCCAGGCGCGAAACGATGCCGAGCACCGGCGTCTCTTCGCTGACGTGATCGAGGCCAAAGGCGTGCAGCAGATCGCGACGGCATGCCTTCTTTCCGGAGAGATCCTCCGGCGTGTAATGCGCCGCGATATTGCGATCCGTGGCCGGGTCCCATTCGGCGTAGTCGACACCGTTCAAAATCCCAAAGAGATCGCCGCTGCGTTGACGGAAAGTGTCCTCCAGACCATTGCCGAACTCAGAGGTCTGGATCTCCTTCGCGTAGGTCTGGCTGACTGTCGTAAGAGCGTCGGAATAGACCGCACCGCCCTTGAGGAAGTTCAGCGTGTCGTTCTGCTCCAGCTTGGTGAAGGTGAACATGTCCCACGGCAGCAGAAGCGTCTCGATCGTCTTTGGCGGAAACCAGCCCTGGTAGCCTGCGTTATGAATCGTCAACACGCTGGGAACCTTGCGCAGAACGGGATCGAAATAATAGACGGAACGAAGAAGCACACTGACCATCGACGTCTGCCAGTCGTGCACATGAAA
>JAHFTZ010000096.1:0-414 GCA_023265355.1 Terriglobus sp. | reverse complement strand
GTTGCCTCGATCACGGCGCGGCTGAAGCAGCCAAATCGCTCCGCGTTGTCGGGATAATCGCCGGAGGGTGTGGCGTAGAGGCTCTCGCGATCGAAGAGCTCTGGAATATCGACAAAGTAGAGCTGCGCCCCGTTGTGTTCCCCGGCATCCAGGATGCGAGCGAAGCGGTTGTAGGTCGGAAACGGAATCGTAAGGCTTGCGATCTTCGCCGGAAGGTTGGGCATGACGCGCGCCACCTGCCGATAATAAGGAACGTACGTTGTCACGCGATGTCCCAGCTTCTTCAACTCTGCTGGCAGAGCGCCCACTACGTCCGCCAATCCACATGTCTTTGCAAACGGTACACACTCTGAAGCTGCAAACACTACATGCATCGAAATCTCCCTGCGCTGCCGAACCGTTAGTCTATATAGC
>JAHFTZ010000095.1 GCA_023265355.1 Terriglobus sp. | reverse complement strand
CAGGGACGATTCTCTGCCCGCTTACGACGGTATAGGGGATACCCATTGTGGATCCGTTATAGGTGCCAGCACCGAAATCCGGGTGCAACTTGCTCGCTCCAAGCTGCGCAATCAAAGCTGCGGAGTTCGGATCGACGCTGGCCCTGGAGATGTTGCTTTGCCAGGGATCGGTTGTAGGAAAAGGAACGTAGCCATTCAGGCCAGCGGATGCCCCGATGGACATATCGCTGCAGTTGGCCGATGGCACAGGAGCGGCGGCGTGCATAGCAAAGGAGCTTGCTGCCAACGCAGCGCAAAGAAGAAGTGCGGTGTATCGAAACTGCATTCAGAACCCTCTTTTCTATGTGTTCTTGCTCCAAGGCAGCTGGAGGAGCAAAAGCTCAAAAAGAAAGAGGTGCAGAAGAGAGGAATGACCCATGTTTCCCGGGCCCACTTCCACTATGACTCATCGGGCTGTGGATAGTAGAACGATTAACCCCGGCTGCAGAGAGGAAATTAGCAGCATTCAGCCAAGGTTTTGTCTTCGAACTGAGGGTTGCTTGCATTCCGGAAGAATCTGCGGCATACTAATACGAGTGTCCAGAAGCCTCGGCTTTTGGCACGTCACGTACCACGGCCGAACGGCTCATCCAGCCAGCAGTTGATTAAAAGCAATTTCCGGATGAGTTCAGCACTCTACATGTGCTGCGGGTGAAGGGCGGGGCCTCGCTAGCGGTTTTCGAATTGATTAGCGCGAGCATACCCGCTGGACTAGATCAAACCATCAGTCCGCTTCATCCAAGGGTTCGAGCGGTGGGAGACAGGATAGAGAGAATGAAAAAGCTTTCCAAGAATGTGGCGAAGGCGCGCGCGCTCGTTGAGCCCCGCACCTATACGCTGATCGACGCCGTCCCCCTTCTCCAGAAGATCAAGTTTGCGAAGTTCGACGAAAACGTCGACATTACGCTGCGCCTGGGTGTGGACCCCCGCCATGCGGACCAGATGGTTCGCGGTACCGTCGTTCTTCCTCACGGCCTCGGCAAGACCAAAGTGGTCGCCGTCATCACCACCGGTGAAAATCTGCGCGCGGCGGAAGCTGCTGGTGCAGAGTTCGTCGGCGGCGAAGAGCTGGTCGAAAAGATTCAAAAAGAGGGTTGGACGGACTTTGACGCCCTCGTCGCGACTCCTGACATGATGCGCTCCATCGGTCGTCTCGGTAAGGTGCTCGGACCCAAGGGCCTGATGCCCAATCCGAAGACCGGCACTGTGACCACAGATGTGGCTGCCGCCGTCAAGGAGATCAAGGCTGGTAAGGTCGAGTTCCGCACGGACAAGACCGCTCTCGTGCACGTTCCCGTGGGCAAGGCTAGCTTCGATGCGCAGAAGATTATCGACAACGCGATGACCGTCATCTCTTCGGTGATGAAGGCCAAGCCGTCGGCTTCGAAGGGTAAGTACGTCAAGGGGCTGTATATCTCCTCCACGATGGGCCCCGGCATCCGGCTCGATAGCTCCGTCGCCGATCTCGCCGCCAAGCAGTAAGCGGCAGGCAGAGGCGATAGCAGCAACACTCAGACTTCGCCGGCCACGCGCCGGCAGCATAAAGGCTAGGTTCACCATGGCAGTTTCAAGAGCAAAGAAGCACGAAAAGGTCGCACAGCTCGCCTCCGAGCTGAAGGATTCGACCTCCGCCATCATTGGCTCCTTCACTGGACTTACGGCGGCGAAGGATTATGCCCTCCGTCAGACTGTCCGCCAGGCAGGCGGTTCTTACCGCGTCATCAAGAACAAGCTCGCGCCGAAGGCTGGTGAGGGAACGCAGATTGAGAGCGCTCTGGTTGGCCTCAAGGGCGTTACCTCGGTTGCCTACACCTCGGGCGATCCTGTTGCCCTGGCCAAGGCGCTCTCCGGCTGGGTAAAGGAAAACACCGAGTTCTTCACCTTCAAGCTGGGCATCGTCGAAGGCAAGGTCATCACCGTCCAGGAGATTCAGAATCTGGCCACCCTGCCCGGCAAGGAAGAGCTCTTCTCGAAGCTCCTCTTCCTCATGCAGTCGCCTGCGCAGCGCCTTGCCACGGTTATCAATGCCACGGGACGCGATCTCGCGGTCGTTATCAACCAGGCGGTCGAAAAGGGCAAGTTCGGAGCTTCTGAGGCTCCGGCGGCAGCTGCACCGGCTGCGGAAGCTCCGGTCGTCGAAGCGGCTCCTCCGATCGAGGAAAAGTCTGAAGCGACTGCGCCTGCGGACACCGATGGTGGATCCGATCAGGCGGAAGCGGCGAGCACTGAGCCTCCTGTCGAGGGATAAACACTTTCGCCTCACTCTTCCGGGTGCGCGGTCTGGGCGCATCGGAAACCCGAAAGGGGAGGGGCAGCCACGGTGAGAACACCCCCGCGGTCGGCAACATAAAGCAGTACGCACCATCAAGTTTAGATAAAACGGAGAAATATCATGGCGGACATTCAGCAGTTGGAAGATCAGATCGTGAGCCTCAGCCTCCTCGAGGCTTCTGAGCTCGTCAAGAAGCTCGAAGAGCGCCTCGGCGTTTCGGCAGCGGCAGCAGTTGCAGCAGCTCCGGCTGCCGGCGGCGGCGCTGCAGCTCCCGCAGCGGAAGAGAAGACCGAGTTCACCGTCATCCTCAAGGATGCCGGCGCGAACAAGATCAGCACCATTAAGGCAGTGCGCGAAGCGACGGCACTCGGCCTGAAGGAAGCGAAGGATCTCGTTGACGGCGCTCCCAAGCCCATCAAGGAAAACGTCTCGAAGGACGAAGCAGCTGCGATTGCCAAGAAGTTCGAAGGCATCGCAACCGTCGAAATCAAGTAGTTTCGGTGTGGTCCCCGGTCCGGTTTTCCGGGCCGGGGACTTTGCCTGCTTGCATGCAATTGGTAAAAGGGGTATTCTCTTGTTTGGGAACGATCGCTTCTGCCCTAGCGTGCATCTCGGGCCAGCGAATCTGACTGACCTCTACGAGCATCCAATTCTAGACTTCCGGCGCATTCAGTCGGCCATCTCTTTCTTCCTGTGCGGCGGGGATTCAGAGGTGCAGGCAAGATCACACAGCGGCACATCCTTGAGGCGGGCGAGAGTCTCAAAGGGCGGACGGGCATTCTTCACCACAAGAACGATTCAGTGCAAAAGTCGATGATTGCGCTCCGGGGATGTCCTGTCCCTGTGGGCGCGGATTTGTATTTATACATAAAGTTCACGGCAGCATAGCGGGTCATTTTTGTACCCGCGGGCCGCAAACTCATGCGCGGCGCTGCGGTAAATGCAGGAAAACGCAGCAGATTCGCAGCAGAAGGATCAGACACAATCCGCGCAGGTCGTATCTTCGCAACGAGGGCGGAGATACGAGGTTCGAAGCGCAAACAAACTATCGGCAGATCGGGCGTCATGCCAGAATCTACCCCATCTGATGGGCGGAAGCGCTCTTCAGATGGCCTCGGCAAAGAAATAACAGGAGTATCGAACGATGTCCAGCGAAACGCGCGCCATCCGCAGCCGTCTCGATTTTTCGAAGATCCCCACTGCCATTCAGATCCCCAATCTCATCGAGGTTCAGCGCCGTTCCTACGAGCGTTTCCTGCAGATGGACAAGCTCCCCCAGGAGCGCGAGGACAATGGCTTGCAGTCTGTGTTTACCTCTGTTTTCCCGATTACCGATTTCCGGAACGTCTCCGAGTTGGAGTTTGTCGATTACTCCATCGGCAACTGGGAGTGCAAGTGCGGTTACCTGAAGGGCCTCAACCATCTCCGTACCGCCTGCACCTCGTGCGGACACATGGTTATCACGGACCCGTTCCATCCCGGCGACGTGCTTTGTAACTTCTGTGGAACGTACAACAAGAACACGCCTGACTTCTGCACCAAGTGCGGCGATCCCGTCGGCCTGCAGCTGAAGTATGACCAGGGCGAGTGCGAAGAGCGCGGCATGACCTACTCTGCACCGCTGAAGGTCACGATCCGCCTGAAGATCTACGACAAGGATCCTGAGACCGGCGTCAAGACCCTGCGCGATATGAAGGAGCAGGAAGTCTTCTTCGGCGACATCCCCCTCATGTCGCAGAACGGTACGTTCATCGTCAACGGTACCGAGCGCGTGATTGTTTCGCAGCTTCACCGTTCGCCTGGCGTCTTCTTCGAGACCGCGAACAACCGCAGCTACTTCCTCGGAAAAATCATTCCCTACCGTGGCAGCTGGGTCGAGTTCGAGTACGACCAGAAGAACACCCTCTACGTCCGCATCGATCGCAAGCGCAAGTTCCTCGGAACCATCTTCCTGCGCGCGCTCGGTCTGCGTACGGACGAGGAGATCCTTAAGACCTTCTACACGGTGGATAACATCAATGTGCGCGACCAGAAGCTCTTCTGGTCCGTCAAGCCTGAGGGCGCGACCAACCTGCTCGGCGTAAAGCCCGGCGAGGCGGTCAGCGTCAACGGCGATGAAGTCGCTCCGGTGGCACGCAAGATCTCGGCTTCCACGCTGCACAAGCTCCGTGGCGGAAGCGTCAACGAAGTCTCGGTGGAAAACACCGAGTTCGACGGTGCGATCTTTGCTGCGGACGTTGTAGATCTCACCACCGGCGAGCTTCTGTACGAAGCTAACCAGGAAGCCACGACCGACAAGCTGCACAAGATCGCCCAGTCCGGCTGCACGAACTTCGAGATCTTCTTCCCTGACCGCGACGATGTGGGCAACATCATCACGAACACCCTCAAGCGCGACTCCGTGCGCAAGCCTGAGGAAGCGCTCATCGAGATCTACCGCAAGCTGCGTCCGGGCGATCCGCCGACCCTGGATACCGCAACGGCCCTCTTTGAAGGCATGTTCTTCGACCCGCGCAAGTACGACTTCTCGCGCGTTGGCCGTCTGAAGTTCAACATCAAGCTCTACGAGAGCCAGGATGCCACGAACCTCGACCGCCGTACGCTGACGCCTGAGGACTTCTACGGCACGATCCGTTACCTTCTCAAGCTGCGTAAGAACATCGGCCTCGTCGACGATATCGATCATCTCGGCAACCGTCGCGTTCGCGCCGTCGGTGAATTGATGGAGAATCAGTTCCGCATCGGTCTCGTCCGTATGGAGCGCGCCATCAAGGAAAAGATGAGCGTGTACCAAGAGATGTCGACGGCGATGCCGCACGATCTCATCAATGCGAAGCCTGTGATGGCGGCGATCCGCGAGTTCTTCGGATCCTCGCAGCTCTCGCAGTTCATGGATCAGACCAACCCTCTCTCGGAGATCACGCATAAGCGTCGTCTTTCCGCGCTTGGGCCTGGCGGTCTGTCGCGTGAACGTGCCGGCTTCGAAGTCCGTGATGTTCATCCGACCCACTACGGCCGTATCTGCCCGATTGAGACACCTGAAGGTCCGAACATCGGTCTGATCTCTTCGCTCTCCTGCTTTGCACGCATCAACGAGTACGGCTTCATCGAGTCGCCGTATCGTCGCGTGAAGGATTCGCAGGTCATCGACTACGTCGCCGTGACCAACGCGGGCGAGTCGGGACTGCGCCAGGGCGATCCTCTTGAAGTCGAAGAGGCGATCAAGCTGAAGAAGCAACTCAAGAAGGACGGCAAGCGCGTCCTTGAGACCGAGCCCTTCTCCTTCTATCTCTCGGCTTGGGAAGAAGATCGTCACACGATCGCACAGGCCAACGTTGAGCTCGACGCAGAGGCGAACATCAAGGATGACCTCGTCATCGCGCGTCGCCAGGGTAACTTCATCCTCGTCCCCAAGGCCGAGGTGGATTACGTGGACGTCTCGCCGAAGCAGCTTGTCTCTGTAGCTGCATCGCTGGTTCCGTTCCTCGAGCACGACGATGCCAACCGCGCTCTTATGGGTGCGAACATGCAGCGCCAGTCCGTTCCTCTCCTTGTCGCGGAAGCGCCGTTCGTCGGCACCGGCATGGAAGGCGTCACGGCGCGTGACTCCGGAGCCGTCATCCTCGCCCGCCGTAACGGCATCGTGGATTCGGTTGACTCGGAGCGCATCATCGTTCGCGTAGAAGGCGAGCATCACCCCACGCAGCTCTCGCGTGAGGTAGGTTCGGACATCTACCAGCTCACGAAGTTCAAGCGTTCCAACCAGAACACCTGCATCAACCAGAAGCCGATCGTTCGCAAGGGCGACCGTGTTCTGAAGGGTGAGGTGATCGCGGACGGACCTTGCACGGAGCAGGGAGAGCTTGGCCTTGGACGTAATGTCCTGGTCGCCTTCATGCCCTGGCGCGGTTACAACTTCGAAGATGCGATCCTGATCTCGGAAAAGCTGGTCCGCGAGGACTACTACACCTCGATTCATATCGAGGAGTTCGAGATCGAAGCGCGCGACACGAAGCTTGGACCGGAAGAGATCACGCGCGATATTCCGAACGTCTCCGAGCACGCTCTGCGTGATCTGGACGAGTCGGGAATCATTCGCATCGGCGCGAAGATCAGCCATAACGACATCCTCGTCGGCAAGGTTACGCCGAAGGGTGAAACGCAGCTTACGCCGGAAGAGAAGCTCCTCCGCGCGATCTTCGGCGAAAAGGCCGGCGATGTGCGCGACGCTTCGCTGACCTGCCCTCCCGGAATCGAAGGCACTGTGGTCGACGTCCGCATCTTCTCCCGCAAGGGACAGGAGAAGGACGAGCGCGCCAAGGCGATCGAGACCGAGCAGATCGAGAAGCTGGAGCGCAATCTGGCCGACGAGATCCGCATTTTGACCGACGAGCGCCTCAAGCGTCTCGAAGGCATCCTCGGAGCCAAGGAAGTTCAGGCCGATCTCCACGACGAGCGCACGAACAAGAAGCTGCTCTCGAAGGGCGATCTTCTGGACCGCGACACGATCGAACTGATCAGCACGCGTAACCTGAAGCGCATTCGCTACAACGACAAGGATCCACGCGTCAACGAGCAGATCGACGAGATCGAAGAGATGACCTCGCGTCAGATCGACGTTCTTCGCAAGATCACCAACGACAAGATCGGCAAGCTGCAGAAGGGCGATGAGCTTTCGCCCGGCGTCATCAAGATGGTGAAGGTCTACGTCGCGATGAAGCGCAAGCTGTCTGTCGGCGACAAGATGGCCGGACGCCACGGTAACAAGGGCGTGATCGCGCGCATCCTGCCCGAAGAGGACATGCCGTATCTGCCCGACGGCACGCCGGTTGAGATCGTCCTCAACCCGCTCGGCGTTCCTTCTCGTATGAACGTCGGACAGATCCTCGAGACGCATCTTGGCTGGGCAGCGTTCGAACTCGGTAAGAAGGTTGCCGAACTCGCGGCGCAGAGCCAGAAGGCCAACGAGATCCGCGAGATCTTCTCGGAGGCGTTCAAGAACACCGCAGCCCTCAACCAGCTCCTCGAACTCGACGACACGCAGACGATCCGCGTCGCCGCCGGCATGAAGCGTGGCATCTGGTTCGGAACGGCGGTCTTCGACGGCGCAAGCGAGCACGAGATCAAAGCGCTCCTGCAGGCTGCGGGTCTTCCGTCCTCGGGTAAGACAGAGCTCTTTGATGGCATGACCGGCGACGTTTTCGAACAGCCCGCCACGGTCGGATACATCTACATGCTGAAGCTGTCTCATCTGGTCGACGACAAGATCCACGCTCGCTCCATCGGACCGTACTCCCTCATCACCCAGCAGCCGCTGGGAGGTAAGGCTCAGTTCGGCGGACAGCGCTTCGGAGAGATGGAAGTGTGGGCGCTCGAAGCATACGGCGCGGCTTACACGCTGCAGGAGCTGCTCACCGCCAAGTCCGACGATGTCTTCGGTCGTACCAAGATCTACGAAGCCATTGTGAAGGGCGAGGCGGCGATCGAACCCGGCGTACCCGAGTCGTTCAACGTGCTCATCCGCGAA
>JAHFTZ010000094.1 GCA_023265355.1 Terriglobus sp. | reverse complement strand
TAGAACATTTCAACTATTTAGATCAATACAAAATTTTCGGATCCACGCCTCGTGCCAGTGATAGAAGTGACAGAGGGCGAAGGATCGCCCTCTGTTGCACATCTCCAGAGGTCTCCCATGTATCAGGCAACAACGTATCCGCAGCCCACCTTCAAGACTCACCCGCTCCTCGGAAGCGCGGCTCTTCAGGTTGCCTTGGGAACCCTGGTGCTTGCAGCCTCTTCGTGGATATCGATCCCTCTTAGTCCCATCCCCATCACGATGCAGACCTATGCCGTGATCGTCCTCGGCGCTCTCTTTGGAGCACGTATCGGCGTGATCACAGTGCTGGCGTGGCTGGCCGAAGCGGCAACAGGTCTGCCCGTCCTGGCCCACGGTGCAGCTGGAATACACGCTCTGCTCGGGCCATCTGCTGGCTATATCGTCAGCTTTCCCCTCATCGCCGCTTTTGTAGGATGGTTATCGGACCGCAAAATGGATCGCGGCATTACCACCTGTTTCCTCTCCATGCTTGCGGCCAACGCGATGAACCTTGGACTGGGAGTTCTGTGGCTCTCGATCCTGCTGGGCACCCACCGCGCCTTCCTGGTTGGCTTTGCCCCCTTCTGGGTGGGTGCTTTGATCAAGGCCGCTCTCGCAACCTGCACACTTACCCTCATCCGCAGCAGGCGCTCGGCGATCAATCAAACCTCTAGATGACGGTGAGACTCCGTGCGCACCACCTGCTTTGCATGCTCACCTTCATAGGCGAGGGATACACTCCCGCCTTTGTGAGCAACTTCAAAGAGATTGCGCGGGAAATCAGAGGTGGTAGAACCCTCGCCGAAATCGTCCAGGGCCCGGACGACCTTTGCTTTCCCCTGCTCCACGAAGCAGTCTGCCACTGCCATCATCCGAATGTGCTCCTACGCGATGCACGCGCTGCAGCGGACCTCAGTGATCTCCTTCGCTCTCCGATCGGTCCAGGAAAAGAGTTGCTTCTGACAGAAGATGTGCTGCAGACTCTACGCCGATCCTTTGCCGACGGAACGATCCGCAGCGCATGCCTCGACTGCCAATGGAAGCCTCTCTGCGACATGGTCGCGGAGAATAACTTCCACGGAACGCTGATTCTTCCGCTGACTCCAACTTCGAATGAAACTGTAGATTCCTCTTCTCACTCCTGAGAAGAAGTGGCAATCTCCTCCAGAACACGCATCACACTGAGCGCTTCCTTGAGAGCCGTCTTCCCTGCCTTCTTTTCAAAATCCCTTTGCAGCTTGTCCAAGGCGCTGATCACGCGCATCGCACACTTCTTGCCAGGCGGCTTCAGCGCAAGCAGATAGGCCCGCGCGTCCAGAGGATCGATCTTCCTCTGTATCAGGCCCTTTCCTTCCAGAGAAGAGATACTATGGCTGATGTTTCCTCGGGTGGTCGAAAAGACCTCCGCAAGCTGCGACGGCTTGACCTGTAGCGGAGCTTCGAAAAAAATTGCGGTCAGGATCAGACCCTCCAGAAAATTCAGATCGTCCGCAGCAAAAGCGCGGTTCGCAAGCGCCTCAAAACTGCGCGCGGTCCGGCTGACGGCAAACATAGGGCTCTCTTGAAGAAAGGCATCGATCCGCATCGTATTCACTCCGATAGTCTAGAACGGCTGTGTGTCTGGAGTTGCGTTGTGTTGACGGAGGTTCAGGCAACAAAGGGTAGTCGAACTTCGGCGCGGCATCCCTTCAAGGTCCCTTCAAGATTGGTAAGGCGTACCGTGCCTCCATGCGCCTCCGCGATCTGCTGCGCCAGCACCAGGCCAATGCCGGAACCGTTCGGCTTGGTTGTGTAGAACGGCACAAAGAGATTGGTCGCATTGGCGATGCCCGATCCGTTATCCGTGATCGTGAGGAGCACATCGTCGGCATCGCGCTGCCATGCCAGTTCTACGCGAGGTACTTCGCCGCGTGCGGGCGCGGCTCCCAGGGCGGAATCGACTGCATTCCGTATTAAGTTGATCAAGGCCTGCTCAATCTGATCCGCATCAATCAAAAGGAAAATACTTTCTGTTGCGCTCATCGAAACGTCAAGGCGCCTCTCCAGTAACGCTACCCTCTGCAGTAAAAGAAGAAGATCTGTCTCTGCCCTCCGAGGCGCAGGCAGCCCCATCAGTTCGCGGTAAGCCTGAAGGAAGCGGTTCAACGACTCCGCCCGGTCCTCGATCACCTCAAGTCCCCGGGAGAAATCTCCATCGGGATCGTCGACCTTCGAAGCGTAGTGCGACCGCAGCGTCCCGGCGATCGACTTGATGGGCGTGAGGGAGTTATTGATCTCGTGTCCCAGCACGCGAATCAACCTTTCCCAGGCGAGTCGCTCTTCGTCCCGCAGAGCAGCGCTTACATCGGAGAGAACGACGAGGGTATGAGGAACCCCACGCAGACGGAAGTGGCTTCTCTTCACCACCCAGCGGGTCTGGGGCTGCATCGCGACGGAGGAAAGCAACTCTCCATCGCTCGCCTGCAGAACCGTACAGAGAGCAGGGCTGCCAGCAGCCTTGCCCAGGGCACTTGCATCCAGACCAAACGCTGTCCCTGCGGCTGCATTCAGCAGCTTGAGGTCGCCCGCAGGATCGAAGGCAAAAACCGGCGACTGCATCGTTCCCATCACGATCTCCAAAAGCGCCATAGTCTCCAGAACACTCGTCTTCTGCCCTTGAAGCTGATTCGCCAGTGCATTTACTTCGAGAGCAAGATCTCCAAGTGCATCATCCCTGCGTCCCCCACGCGCGCGAAAGGAATAATCCTCTTCCCGTAGTGCGGCAACAACGTTCGCCAGTGTTTGCAGAGGCAGCTTGATCTGGTCCATCAGGAACAGCACGGCAAGCCACCAGAAGATCACAACCACCGTGATCGCAACGCAAAGGCCCAACCACTGCAAGCCAAGACTTCTCCCCACCAGGACACAGAGCGCAAGCGCAGGCAGGCTCAAGAGCGAGAGCGAAGCGCGTAAGCGGTTTTCAAAGCTGCGCCGCCGCGGCGATTTGCCCAAAGGAAGACGCGTGCGCAACGACGGCATCTGACCGTCGTTATTGGAGTCCATACTTCTCTATACGCCGATAGAGCGCGCCACGGCTCAGACCGAGCGCCTCCGCTGCATGGCTGACATTGCCGTCGGCACGCGCCAGCGCCTTTCGCACCAGGATAGCCTCAACCTCTTCGAGACTCATGTGATCGAGGCTCTGTGCTGCCGAACGGGGTGCCTGAATACGCAGATCCGCAGCTTCAATACGATTGCCATGCGCCATCAGCACCGCTCTTTCAACGGTATGATCGAGCTCGCGCACGTTGCCAGGCCAAGCGTACTGCATGAGGGCCTGCAACGCCACCGGTTCAAATCCAGAGATCGCCCTACGATACCGCGCAATGTAGCGTGACAGAAAGTGCCCAGCGAGAAGCGGAATATCTTCGCGACGATCGCGCAGAGGAGGCAGGTGAATCTCTACGGTATTCAACCGGAAGAAAAGATCCTCGCGAAAGCGGCCTTCGGCGCACTCCTCATGCAGGTCGGCGTTGGTTGCAGAGAGCATGCGTACATCCACCTTGCGCGTCACAGAGGAGCCGACACGCTCCAGTTCCCCTGTCTCTAAGACCCGTAACAGCTTGGCCTGCTGCCGCATGGGTATATTGGCAATCTCGTCCAGAAACAAAGTGCTGCCACTGGCAAGTTCGAAGCGTCCGATGCGATCCACGCGCGCATCCGTGAAAGCACCCTTGACGTGTCCAAAGAGCTCGCTCTCGAAGACACCCTCTGAAAGCGCCCCCGTATTAACGGCCACAATCGGCCTATCGGCGCGCGAAGAGAGCCGGTGCAGCGTCTGCGCCACCACCTCTTTTCCTGTACCGTGTTCCCCTGTGATCAAGACATTCGCATTCGATGGGCCAATGCGTGCCATCAGTTCCAGCACCGGTCGCATCGAGGGTGCGGAGGCGATCATCTCGTGTTCGCCCTGTGCGCGAAGAATTCTGTTCTCAGCCTCCAACCACTGTGAACGCTTTTGACTGCGATGAAGTTCCATCTGCGTGCGTAATACATTCAGAAGGCGCGCATTCTCCCAGGGCTTCTGGATAAAGTCCCCTGCTCCCAGCCGCACTGCTTCCACTGCAAGATCGATGTTCCCCCACGCCGTCATCACCACAATCGGAAGCTGTGCGTCGATCGCTTTGATGCGCGAAAGCAGATCCAGACCCTCACGTCCAGAGGTAGTGTCCATCGTGTAATTGAGATCGATGAGCACTCCGTCGAAGCTTTCGGAAGAGAGAGCTTCGATCACACGCGCTGGAGTCTTCACCATCTCCAACTCATAGCCCTCGGGCTTCAGCAGCAGACGAAGCGCCTCCAGAATCTGAGGTTGGTCGTCCGCCACCAGCAGGCGACACGGCGTTTCTTTCGCCGCGTCCGCCCTGGACGACCTTCGTTCTGTCTCGGGCTTACTATCGGCCAGCATCTCGTTCGTCCTCGCGGCGATTACTGATTCGCGGCTATTCCCGTCTTTGCAGACTCGATGGAAATCGTATTCGCTTCCAATGTAGACCCAAGAGCGCGGTCGAGTTCAATTTTAGCCTTCTCGTATGCCGTCATGGCCGCCACAAGCGCCGACTCTGCGATAGAAAGATCCCGCCGGGCCGTGAGCGTCTGAAGATTCGACCCCGCTCCCAGCTCCTGCTCCTTTCCTGTAATCTCGAAGGTCTTCTGCGCCAGGTCGCGTGATTTGATGGCGGAGGTCACACGTGCCTGGCTCTGCGCCAGCGCGTATTGCGCATTGCGAACTTCAATACGAATCTGCTTCTTTTGCTGCTGCAAGCGAATCTCTGATTGCCGCGTTTCCAGCTCCGCACGGTATTGATCGGATTTGGCCACACGATTCCGGAGTGGGATATTCATGTTTAACCCAACGTAGTAGTCCGGTGCGCTGTTATTGAAGGCGTTTCTTACCGCACCGCCGTATCCTCCGGGCGCGGTGGATACGATGCTCGTGTTCGGGTTCTGAACACCCGCGAGGCCTGTGCCTCCGTAGTACCCCGTCAGGGCAACAGTTGGAAGCAACGCATTGCGTGCCGCGTCGCGACTGAGACGGCGGTTTTCCAGATCAATATCCGACTCGCTTAGTTCGATGCGGTTCTTTAAGGCCTGCTCGATCAGCGCTCCCGGATCGGGCGCGGGAGCATCCGTGAGTGCTGTGGTCTTGTCCGTCGGATGAACTGGGATGGCTTCGAGAATAGGGTCATCAAGGTTTTTCGTCAGAGCGTTTTTGATCAAAAGTTCCTGGAACTGAAGCGTGGTCTTGGCAATGGTGACATCCTGCTCGCGATTGGCCACCTCAGCCTCATCCTTCATCACATCCATCGCAGGAATGGCCTGCAGCGCAAGCTGCTTCCGTCCGCTATCCAGAGTCTGTCGCGCGAACTCAAGCGCTCGCTGTTTTACTCCTTCATCCTCGTATGCTGCCACAAGATCCCAGTACATATTGGCGATCTGTGTGATCGTCGTCGCCACCTGGAGACGGAAGGCGGCATCGGAGATTCTCTGGTTGTTTTTCGCGATGCGAAGGAAGCGGAGATTGGGGCCAAGTCCAAATCCGGCAAGCAACTGCTGCTGGAGCGCCACACGGTAGTAAGTGTTCAACGACGGATTCAGAAAACTGGAAGAGCTGTTCGTCGTCTCCCTGTTGTTGTTGAACACTGCGGAGAAGGTGGTACCCGTAGGAAAGGCCTGCGAGTAACCAAGGTTGCCGTTCGTGTCGTTCAGTTGCAGGGTCGGCGTGCCGTAGACAACCAGGTTCGCCAGAGGTTGCGCATAGTGCTCGTTGTTGAAGCTCCCCGTGATCGTTGGATCGTACGAAGACACATTTGTTCCCGTACCTAACGTGGAAGAAACAAGACCGTTCGCGCCCGAACCCGCTCCGCCTGCGCCACCCGACGTGCCGCCGGCGCCAGCACCGGAGGAACCGGAACCGAAGCCGCCTACGCCGCCACCCGGCGTGTTCTGCACGACGCCCGTGTTCACACCACGGAACGATCCACCCGCCCGTGTACGAAGAACGTCCGCGCTGGCGATGGGAATGTTGTAGCGCGAGATCGCAAGATCCAGATTGTTCTCCAGAGCAAGCGCAATCGCATCTTTCAAAGAAAGCTCAAGAATTCCATTGTGAATCAACCCGTCGACACGCGGAGAGTTGGCCAGGTTTGGCTTCGGCACCAGCGTCGCACGATAGGGTGCGATGGGATTATAGGAGTGAGGAATATCCAGCCGCAGCGCAGGTTGCTGTGCGGCAACCCGTACCGCCGGTGTTTCGACGATGGCTGGCGTCTGTGCTGTTGTCTGCGTTGCAGGCGTCTGAGCCCCGGCGATCATACTGACACTGATGGCCGCGATAGAAAGTCTCTTGTTCATTCTTACTCCGTTCGCAGTGCGCGCATGGGATCAATGGAAGCGGCGCGGCGTGCCGGCAGCCATCCCGCTAGAAAAGCGGCCAGCGCGAGGGTGAATACGGCAGTGGTGAGAACGGCAGGGTCGTAGCTCTGGACCTGATACATCTGCGACTTGATAAATCGGACACAGAAGAAGGTAAGCGGCAAACCAATCAAAAGGCCAAGGCCAGCCTGCAGCATGGCAGACTGCAAGACCATGCGAACAACGGAAGCGCGATTCGCACCAAGTGCCATACGAACGCCGATCTCCTGCGTGCGACGAGAGACCGAGTACGCCGTGACACCGTAGAGACCAATCGCCGCAAGCAGCAGGGCGAGGATACCGAAGAGCAGGGTGAGACGAGCAATCAGCCTGTCTTGCGTGAACCGGCCCTGCACCTGTTCTCCAAACGTCTGGAATCGAACGACCGTGAAGTTAGGATTAATGCTGGCAAGCGTCCTGCGCGTGATGGACTCCAGCCCATCGATTGGGCGCTCCGTCGCGAGCACAATGGCGCCGGCATAGAGAGACTCATCTTTCTCGATTGGCTTGTCGCTACTCGCATTGCGCTGCACAATCGGCATGAAGCACATCGGCTTGGCCGAGCGACGTGGGTCGTTGTAATTCGTGTCCTCGACGACGCCTACAATCTCCCAGTCGCCTGAAGATTTCGGCCCCGGTGCCCCGAAGTGCTGCCCAATGGGATCTTTAGCCTTTAAAAACTTATTGGCAAAAGTTTGGTTTACGACAGCGACACCCGGGGCGGTAGAGGTGTCCCGGTCCGTGATGCCACGCCCCCTGATTACGTGGGTGCCGACCGCATCGAAGTATTCAGCCGTCGCTCTGACATAAGAAGCGCCGTCATCCGCATCCGGGGCGGGCATAGGCTGGCCTTGAATCTGCCAGCTATTGCTCCAGTTATTTCCTTCAAGTGGTGTGTAAGTCGCGATACCGACATACTTCACCCCGGAAATTCCGTGGAATCGTTCCGCGATGGTCCGATACAAGGCTTCTACCTGCGTCGTCTTGAAACCTGCGGCTTGCGGATTGATGTGGACGACATATCGGTTCGTTGTGGAGAGCTTGAAGTCCTGGTGCTCAAGCTTACTGAGACTCTGCGAGAGAAGACCCGCACCGACCAACAACACGAGCGAGAGCGCAGCCTGCAGCACGACAAGCGTCCGCTGAAGAATCGAAGAGCCAGCTGCGGTAGTACGCGTAGACCCGCGCAGAGCATCGGCAGGTTCGGCATGCGACGTAATCCAAGCCGGGGCTGCGCCAAATAGAATTCCGGTTACAAGCGAAAGTCCGCAGGCAATCCCAAGTACCTCAAGTGACGGTGTTGCATGAATGGGAAGGTTCTGCGCTCCGGGGAAAGCGAGTGCCAGCAACATCCTTGTCCCGAAGTAGGCGACGATGAGGCCAGCAA
>JAHFTZ010000093.1 GCA_023265355.1 Terriglobus sp. | reverse complement strand
AACGATCGTGCCCTGTGCCTTGACCTCCTGGCCAGACGCCAGCAGTGCCGCTTTCTCCGCTTCCATGAAGGGTGTCAGATGGGCCACGGCCTTCTTCATGACGCGCGCGGATTTTACGACCTGGGGAAGAAACATCTTGCCCGCTCCAAAGAGGTCGCCGACTACGCTCATCCCGGCCATCAACGGACCTTCGATGACAAGGAGAGGTCGGCCCAGTTTGACTCGCGCTTCCTCCGCGTCGATCTCAATGTAGGTGTCGATGCCGCGTACAAGGGCGTGCGAAAGACGTTCTTCCACCGTGCCGTTGCGCCACTCCTCAGTCTTCTTCTCAGTGATGGTCACGCCGGTGTTCTTGAGCGATTCGCCAAACTCCACCAACCGTTCGGTAGCATCGGGGCGACGGTTGAGCAGAACATCCTCGACCAGTACCTTTAGTTCGGGATCAATCTCCTCGTACAACTCGAGCATGCCGGCGTTGACGATGCCCATGTCCATGCCCGCGCCAATCGCGTGATAGAGAAACGCGGAGTGCATGGCTTCGCGGACCTTGTTGTTGCCGCGAAAGCTGAAGGAGATATTCGAAACGCCGCCGCTGACCTTCGCGTGCGGGAGGTTTGCCTTGATCCAGCGCGTGGCGTTGATGAAGTCCACCGCGTAGTTGTTGTGCTCCTCCATGCCGGTAGCGACGGTGAGGATGTTTGGATCGAAGATGATGTCTTCGGGCGGGAAGTGCACCTCGTCCACCAGGATGCGGTAGGCACGTTCGCAGATGCGAATCTTCTCTTCGAAGGTCGCGGCCTGTCCCTGTTCATCGAAGGCCATGACGACAACCGCCGCGCCATACTTCAGGACGGATGCAGCGTTCTGGCGGAACTTGTCTTCGCCTTCTTTCAGCGAGATCGAGTTGACGATGCCTTTGCCCTGCAGGCACTTGAGCCCGGCTTCGATGACCTCCCACTTGGAGGAGTCCACCATAAACGGCACCTTGGCCACTTCAGGTTCACTCGCCAGTAGCTGCAGATACCGCGTCATGGCGGCGACGCCGTCGATCATGCCCTCGTCCATGCAGATGTCGATGACGTTGGCGCCATTCTCGACCTGCTGACGGGCTACGCTGACCGCTTCTTCGTACTTGCCTTCTTTAATCAGCTTCGCGAACTTAGGCGAACCGGCCACGTTCGTGCGTTCGCCGAGCATGATGAAGACACCGGGCTGCTGGGTGAAGGGCTGCGATCCTGAAAGACGCAGTGGTTTCGTCTCCGTGGTCTGGACCACGTTCTTGTTTTCAGGCACGCTCATCCTCTGGTTCCGCTCTGCCCGGCAGGGGATTCCAGAAGGGCCGCAGATCCAAACTCGCGCGGGGCTTGATTCTCGAGCGCTTTGGCGATCGCCGCGATGTGTTCGGGCGTATTGCCGCAGCATCCGCCAGCGATGTTGATTAATCCCCCGCGGGCGAAGTCGCCGAGATAGCGCGCCATATCGTCCGGCCCAAGGTCGAACCCGGTCTCCGAAAGGGGATTGGGCAAACCGGCGTTCGGATAGCACGAGATCGCCACATTGGCCTTGGTGGAGAGCTCACTCAGGAACGGATACATCAGATCGGGACCGAGAGAGCAGTTCAGGCCCACAGAAAGCGGCTTCACATGTTGCACCGCGTTCCAAAATGCTTCTGTGGTCTGCGCGGAGATCAGCGTTTCGCCGCCACGCCCCACCGCAGCCGAGATCATCACGGGCAGCTCTTTGCCATCCTGATCGAAGACTTCGCGGATGGCTACGAGCGCCGCCTTTGCGTTCAGAGAGTCGAAGATCGTCTCCACCAGAAGCAGGTCGGAGCCGCCAGCGATGAGCGCGCGGACCTGCTCCATGTAGGCGATCTTGACCTGGTCGAAGGTGACCACGCGAAAGCCCGCGTCCTCTGCATCGGGCGAGTTCGATAGCGATACGGTCAGTGGACCGATCGCCCCTGCCACAAACCGCTGCCGTCCCGTCGCATTGCCGACACGGTCAGCCCACTCCCGGCACTGCCGCGCTGAGGTCTCGTTGATGTCCCAGGCAAGTTGGCTGAGCATCGGGTCTTCGAGGATCTTCTGGTAGAACTCGGGATCTTTGCGACCACCGTGCTCGCGCGGATCCTCCACGAAGAACTCGCTCTGGGTGATGCTGGTCGCGCCGAAGGTGTTCGTCTCGATGATGTCGGCACCGGCTTCCAGAAAGCGGCGATGGATGTCGGAGATCATATCCGGCTGGGTCAGAGAGAAGATGTCGCCGTTGTTCAGGAGGTCTTTCGCCGAATCCTTGAAGCGCTCTCCGCGAATGTCGGCTTCCGTCATGCCGTAGGTGCGGATCGTCGTGCCCATGGCGCCATCGATGATCGCGATGCGCTCCTGGAGAATCTTTTCAAGGGGATGCTGATGAGATGTGGTCATTTTTTCTTTGGCGTTTTTGATGCATGGCATTCGCGTTCTATCAGCCGCATCTCAGGCGTGGCCTGCCCTTTCATTATAACGAGTTAGGCAGGACGGGCCGCTCGATGCTCCTCGATGCCTCTTCGTCAGCAGATTAGATTGCCTACGAGAGCGAACGATGCACCGCATCCTTTTGCGGTCTAGGGGCCAGCTAGTTCAGACGGAAGACATAGGCGTACAGCAAAACGAGGCAGCCCGTCACGGATGCGAGCACGATGCTATGACGCAGCGTGAAGCGGAAGAGCTTTGCCTGATCACCTGGTGTCAGGCCCGTCGCGCCGGCGGCGATGGCGATGGTCTGCAGGCTGATCATCTTGCCCATTACGCCACCAGAGGAGTTCGCCGAAGCCATCAGGATCGAAGAGAAGCCAAGACGGCCCGCGGTCACAACCTGCAGATTGCCGAAGAGGGCATTCGCCGAGGTGTCTGAGCCGGTAAGAAAGACACCCACCCAGCCCAGCAGAACGCTGAAGAAGGGAAAGACCACACCCGTGGCGGCAAAGGCCAGGCCGAGCGTTGCGGTGGCTCCGCAGTAGTTCATAAGGAAGGCAATACCCAGCACGGACATGACGGTGGAGGTGGGAAGGAGAAGCTGGTGGACCACGGCCAGCAGAACGCGGCCGAAGCGTGCCGGGCTCATACGAAGTGCAAGTACGGAGAGCAGGGTCGCTACCATGCAGGCTGTGCCAGGTGCGCCCAGCCAATTCAGTGTAAAGAGCGCGTGGTACGGCGACTCCTCTGGAACAATCGGCGGCATGCGCTGGACGACATCGTGAAGACCCGGCCAACGGATCACAATGGTCGCGTCGTTGAGCACCTTCTGGATAGGTCCCCATCCCCAGAACAGAACGCACAGCACGAGAAAGCCGTACGGCATCCAGGCCTTCAAAACAACGCGCAAAGGATACTCCGGGATCGTCTTTTCTTCCATGGAGAGTTCGTTCGAGTTCTCACTGACTCCCCGACGCGCGAACCTCTGCAGCATGGCGGCGTGTTCCACGTGTGGATGCGCCTTGTCCGACGCGCCGAAGACTTTGAGGTACGTTACAAGCGCAACCATGCAGGCAATCGCTGCGAGAATATCCGTCAGTGCGGGACCCAGGTAAGCCGCTGCCAGATACTGAACTCCGCCGAAGACCGATCCCGCAATCAGAGCGGGAGCAAGGATGCCAGTGAACGATCCGCTTCCACCAAGAGCGAAGAGGAGATAGAGCGGCATCAGGACGGCGACGGGGCTACAGATTGCGCCGACCGTCGCGCTGAGCTTATCGAGCGGCAGCCCAGTAGTGCCTGCAAGCGTGATGATCGGAATTCCGATGGATCCAAACGCGACTGGCGCCGTGTTGGCCAGAAGGCAGATGGCGCATGCGCTGAAGGCCGAGAAGCCCAGGCCGACCAGCATCGTCGAGGCGATCGCAACAGGCGTTCCAAATCCGGCAGCGCCCTCGAGAAATCCTCCAAACGCAAAGGCGATGAGAAGCGCCTGCAAGCGGGGATCCGGCGTGAGACGTCCGATGGAGTTCTTGATGATCTCGAACTGGCCGGTCTCTACGGTGATGCGGAAGAGCGTAATCGCCCAGAAGATGATCCAGGAAATAGGGAAGAGTCCAAAGGCCGCACCATAGAGGACGGCGCTGAGGCTGGTTCCCAGGGGCATACGGTAGGCTAGCGTCGCCAGAAGGAGGGTCACGGACAACCCGCTTAGACCTGCGATCCATGCAGGTTTGCGAAAGACACCTAAGAGCAGAAGCATTGTAAGAATGGGCAAAGAGGCAAGGAAAAAGGAGAGGCCCGGGCCGAAACCAAAGAGGAGGTAGCTCTGTTGCCAAGTCAACGTTCATCTCCTGAGTACAGGCCACTGAGTGACAGCCAGTCCTGGGTGTACTGAAGTATCGCAGAGGAACACTTGTGTTTCACTGAAACAGCATACGGATTATGCTTTCCAGTGCAGTGATTTGTCGCTCCAGCGCTTCGCTGGCGATCTCCATTCGATGGTTGTGCCTTGGTCTAGATCGAATCAAAAGACAGTAAGCGGTAAGAGGATTGCTTTGGACAAAGCAGGTTTGCAGATCTTCCACGAGGCGCTGGCCGCTTGCTCCGTCGAGAAAGCGTTCCAGTCCCGCTTATCGGTTTCGATGCGGAACGGCGTGAAGATCCTGCATCTTCGCGGCGACAGCGCATGCGAAGGCTCCGAGATAGACCTCACCCAGGTGAAACGTGTGATCGTCATCGCGATGGGAAAAGTCGCCGCGAATATGCTCCACGTCTTCGTCAAATCGCCACTGGCCACAGGGTGCGAAATCACAGGCATTCTTGTGGCGCCGAGTCTTCCCGCAGATCTTCCAGAAGGCATTACTTTTTACGCAGGCGGGCATCCTCTACCCAATGCGCAATCCTGGATGGCCGCGGACGCTGCTCGCCAACTCTTGCTCTCTGCTGCGAGCGGAGAGAGAGCTTCAGAGACGTTTGTCTTTTTCCTTGTGAGCGGCGGAGCTTCGGCCATGATGGAACTGCCGCTGGATCCTGCGATTTCTCTGGAAGATACGATTCGCTTCTACCGGATCCTTGTGCATAGCGGAGCATCGATTGCGGATATCAACTGCGTTCGCAAGCATTTCTCAGCCATCAAGGGAGGACGCCTCGGGCTGGCGGCGGGCTCTCTTCTGAGTCTCACGATCGCTGTGTCGGATGTGCCCCAGGGACAACTGGATACGCTGGCCTCCGGACCTACCTTGCCAGACCGATCCACCTTGCAGGAGTGCCGTGGCATCCTTGCGAAATACGGTTTGCTGGACCAGTTTCCTGAACCGGTGCGCGCCTTCTTCGCTTCGCCATTGCTGATCGAAACCCCAAAGCCGGGAATCATCCCTGGACGCATTGAATGTCTGCTCTCGTCGAGCGACCTGGCGGAGGCGGCACGTCGCAGTGCGGAGGCGCTTGGATTTACCTGTTTTGTGGACAACACCTGCGACGATTGGGACTATCGCGACGCTGCCGATTACCTTCTGGAGCGCCTTCGTAGATTGCAAGAGCAACACGATCGCGTCTGTCTGATCTCCGTCGGAGAAGTGACGGTGCGCGTGCTGGAAGAGCCAGAATCCACGGAAACGCCCGATAGGAAGGGATCTCAGCCCGGGCAGGGAGGCAGAAACACCCACTTCGCCCTGTACAGCGCCACCCAACTCAAGGCTTCGGAGGAGATCTCTGTTTTATCTGCGGGATCGGACGGCGTGGACGGAAACAGTCCGGCAGCAGGCGCAATCGTGGATGGCCAAACTCTGCGTGGAAGGATCGATGAGGCTCAAAGCGCTCTAAAAAACTTCGACTCGTTCCGCATTCTCGAAGAATTGGGTGCGACGGTTATCACCGGTCCCACGGGAAACAACCTGCGAGACATAAGAATTCTTCTCTCCGAACGAATTGATTGAGTCGTCCAGCAAGTGCTCGACTTGACGGCTTTTGGCGGCGCAGGCCAAATATTTTCCATTTAAGATCTCATACAAATGCCCTAGGGAGATTTATGTGTTCTCTTTCAGGCATAAGGCGTACTCTACGCAGGAGACAAGGGTTCGGTGATTAATTCTGAGATGCTCCGGAGAAATCCATGGTCACCGTACCGGAAAATAACCAACTTCACATCCTGCTGATAGAAAGCGATAAGCAGACGTCGAAGCGGATCCGTTCGGCCCTGAGCACAGCGGAGCAGACCTCCTTTGCCGTGGAGAGCGTAAGCCGACTTCGTGACGGAGTCAGACGCCTGCTTCAAAAGAGATACGATGCCATTTTGTTGGACTTTTCTCTGACCGACAACAAAGGCCTCAATACGCTGAGCAAAGTGAATCCAGCCTGGACCCAGACTCCGGTGCTGATCCTAGTGGGCGAAGATCAGGAAGCGATTGCAAAGGAAGCTGTCCGGTATGGAGCGCAGGATTACCTCCTGCCTCGGCATCTCGACAGCTATTCTCTACCGAGGGCGCTCCACAGAGCCATCGAAACCAGCACTGCTGACCCGCGATCGATAGAGAAGAGTCGCGCCCTGGTTACGTTGGATTCAATCGGAGATGCCGTCCTCTGTACGGATCTCGTCGGTCGCGTTACCTATCTCAATGGTGTCGCGGCGAAGATGACGGGTTGGCCGCGGTCGGAAGCCTTAGGGCAACCTCTTGCCGAGGTCTTTCGCATTCTCGATAGCTCGAGCCGCGAGATCGCGCCGGATCCTCTGCAAAGGGCCATCCGTGTCGATCGCACCGTCGGGCTGCCTTCGGGGCGCGTGCTCCTTCGTCGGGACGGCACGGAGCGATTCATCGAAGACAGCGCTGCACCGATTCACGACTCAGGGGGCATCATCATTGGGGCGGTCATCGTATTTCACGATGTAAGCGAGGCGCATGCAACAGCGATCCAGATGGCTTCCATCGCAAATCACGATCCACTTACACAGCTTCCAAACCGTATGATTCTGAGCGATCGCATCTCACAGGCAATCTCTATCTCTCGCCGGAAGCACAGACCCTTCGCTGTGATCTTTCTGGACCTGGATTACTTTAAGGAGATCAACGATTCCCTCGGCCATGCCGTTGGAGATAAGCTCCTTCAAGCCGTCGCGGACAGGCTTCGCGCCGGTCTGCGCGGTTCCGACACGGTGAGCCGACAGGGCGGTGACGAGTTCGTGATCTTGCTTCCGGAGATTGAGAGCGCCGCCGACGCTGCGTCCAGTGCCAAAAAATTGCTGCTCAGTATTAGTGCGCCCTACAACATTGGAGAACATTCCATCCAGATCAACGGGAGTTTTGGGATCAGCCTCTATCCCGATCATGGAGAGGATGCCGAGACCGTCCTGAATAATGCAGATATCGCGATGTACGAAGCGAAGGAGCATGGGCGGAACACCATCCGGTTTTTCAAGCCGGAGATGGCAGCGAAGGCTGCCGAGCGGCACTCTCTGGAGATGGGGCTGCGGCGTGCGCTGGAGCAGAACGAGTTTTGTCTGCACTACCAGCCCAAGGTGAGTCTTGAGCTGGGACAGATCACGGGTGCGGAGGCGTTGATCCGTTGGCAGGAACCGATGCGAGGTCTGCTTCTGCCCTCCTACTTTGTACCGGCGGCAGAGAGCAGCGGACTGATTATCAAAATGGGCCGTTGGGTGATGCGGGAAGCCTGCCGCCAGGCGAGTTTATGGCAGACGCAGGGCCTGCCGCCCATCAAAATCGCTGTGAACGTTTCGGCAGTCGAATTTCAGGACAAGCATTTCATCGAGGGAGTGCAAAGCATACTGAAAGAAACAGGCCTGGCGCCTGCGTCTCTTCAACTCGAACTGACGGAGGGCGTACTGATGAAAGATGCTGAGGCAACGGCTTCCGTACTTCGCGAGCTGAGGCAGATAGGTGTGCAACTCGCGAT
>JAHFTZ010000092.1:798-7909 GCA_023265355.1 Terriglobus sp. | reverse complement strand
CGCGGAAGCACGGGCCGCCGAGGCTGCGGGCGAAGTCCCCGTCGGTGCCGTCATCGTTTCGCCATACGGACAAATTCTCGCTCGTGGACAGAATGGCGTCATCCGCGACCACGATCCCTCGGGCCATGCTGAAATGATTGCGTTGCGGGCGGCGGGCATCTCCCTCGAAAACTATCGCCTCACCGGTTGCAGCCTTTACGTCACCCTCGAACCCTGCGCCATGTGCGCCGGAGCCATTCTGCACGCGCGCATCGCCCGACTTGTTTATGCAGCCCCGGACCCTAAAGCCGGGGCATGTGGCAGCGCGCTTGACGTGATGAATCATCCGAAACTCAACCATCGCTGTGAAGTTGTTGCTGGAGTCCTCGCAGAAGAGTGCTCTACTCTCCTGAAAACATTTTTTCGCTCTCGTCGCTCTGGAAGCTCACCTGTTTCCTGAAGAAGTAGCTTCATGCTCAAAAAAATATGATAAATAAAGCAAAATAAAAACTCCTATGAAAGCGCTCGATGGAGCATGCCAATTCTGCATCTCACCTACCGGAGGACATTCATGCCGGATCAGCGTCTTGCAGGAAAAGTAGCCATCGTCACCGGGTCTTCCTCCGGAATTGGTCAGGGAATCGCCATTCGCCTGGCGAAAGACGGAGCAGATATTGTCGTCAACTACCACTCGGATCAGGCTGGCGGAGAGGCCACGAAAGCCCAGATTGAAGCCCTCGGCCGCAGGGCTGTCGTCATCGGTGCGAACGTCTCCAAACTAGCGGAGATTCAGCCCCTGATCGACGCCGCATGGTCGAATTTTGGACGCGGAGACATCCTGGTGAATAACGCCGGCGTCGAAAAGGGCGCGGACTTCTGGGAGGCGACTGAGGCCGACTACGACCTTGTTCTCCAGGTCAACCTCAAGGGCCCCTACTTCACCACGCAGGCTTTTGTGAAGAAGCTGCTTGCAACAAAGATGCCGGGTCGCGTGATCAATATCTCGTCCGTTCACGAAGAGATAGCCTTCCCGCACTTCGCCAGCTACTGCGCCAGCAAAGGCGGCATGATGATGCTGATGCGCGACCTCGCCGTCGAACTTGGGCCTTACGGTATTACAGTCAACAACATCGCACCCGGAGCGATTGCTACCCCCATCAACAAGTCACTCCTCGACGATCCCAGCAAACTGGATCCCCTGCTCCGCAACATTCCGCTCGGCCGCATGGGCTCTGTGGACGACGTTTCAGCGGTTGCAGCGTTCCTGGCAAGCGACGAAGCGGGATATGTGACAGGATCAACTTACGTTGTGGATGGTGGCCTTATGCGGAACTACAAAGAGCAGTAAAAGGTAAAATAATGGCTATGGATCTCAAGGTTTATTCCGCAGTCTGGTGCCGCGATTGCCGCGAGGCAAAGCGGTTCCTCCAGAAACACTCGATTGCCTACACCGAAATCGATATCGAGCGCGTTCCCGGAGCATCCGACGAACTGATGGCCAACGTCGGTAAGAAAGCCATCCCCCAGTTCGTGATTGATGGAAAATGGGTTCAGCCCTATCGTCCGGGTCAGGGTTTTCTCCATGATGAGATGGCCGCGCTCTTCGGCGTCAGCGAAGCAGGCTGATCCTACGTAAAACGCCCAGCTTCTCAAGCTGGGCGTTTTATTGGCGCTGGTAGCGGTTCAGAACGTCCTCAAGGGAGAGAACACCTTCCAGTGCTCCGCGCATGGCCCGGTTAGAGATCGGAATCAACGGCCAGCGGCGGAAGTACGGCAAGGCGCTCGAAAGCATCTGGTCCGGAAACATGAGCGGAGTTCGTTCCGTTCCCAGTCGTTCTTCGAGGGGAGTTCCAGCGTCCGGGTGATCGCTGTCGTCTCCAATCTCTGCAAAGATCGCTTCGAGTTCCTGCTGTTTTGCCGCGTACCAACCGCCGTCTTTGCATTGCACCAGGACGGCGGGGGCTGCAGCGATCTCCTTATGCTGACGCACGATCTTCATGGAGTTCCAGACCGTCTCCGAGCCTTGCAAGATGGGTGCAGAGACAGGTAGGAGAGCATCTTCAAAGCGAAGATGACTGTCTTCCCTCTCCTCTTCCATCGAAGGCAGATACAGGCCGTCCTGGTGCGTGAAGACCTCGAAGATCGGTACGGGCTGCAGGCTGCGCGAGATGAGGTACGCGATCGTGTTGGCCAGGATGACAGGAAGAATAATGGAGTAGTTTCCGCTGACCTCCAGAACCATAAAGACGGAGGTCAGCGGAGCGCGAAGGAATGCCGCAAACAGGACCCCCATACCCACCAGGGCATACGATCCCACCGAACCGGTGAGATGAGGAAAGATGTGGTTCTCGAAAGAACCTACAGCGGCTCCCAGCATGGCGCCGGTGAAGAGCGTCGGTGCGAACATGCCGCCGGGCGTGCCGCTCGAAAAGGATAGAGTTGTTGCGATAATTTTGAAGACCGCCAGGAGCAACAGCATCTTGAAAGCAAATTGACCGTGCATGGCCTGATCGATGGCTCCGTACCCAGCACCCATCACATAAGGCAGGCCAAAATAGCCGATGCCTCCGACGAGCAGGCCGGCAAGAGCAGGTTGCATCATCTGGAACCATTGCGGCTGGCTTCGCAGTTTAGGACGGAGGTAGCCGAGCGCCTTGGCAAAGAAGAGCGAAGCGACTCCGCCGACGACGCCGAGAACCGCATAGGCAAGAAGCTCGCGCGGATCGCGCAGAGTGACGGAAGGAATGCGGAACATCGGTTGTGCACCCCAGAACCAGCGCGCAACAACGACGGCAGATACAGCGGAAAGGACAATCGATCCCAAAACCCCGGCTGTCCACTGACCGATAACTTCTTCAATAACGAAGAGGATCGCGGAGATAGGAGCGTTGAAGGCAGCGGCCAGTCCCGCAGCAGCTCCAATTGGCGCGAGCATGCGTAGGCGTTCCCGAGAAAGACCGACGCTACGTCCGATCTTGGAAGCAACGCCCGCTCCGATCTGCAGAGAAGGATCTTCTGGCCCCAGGGAGTGTCCACTGCCGATGGCAAGAGCCGAAAGCAGGAACTTTCCAATCATCGTCTTGATGGAGATGTAACCGTTGTGAATGTAGAGGGCGGCCTTCGTCTGGTTTACACCGCTTCCACGAACCTGAGGAAAGACGAAGCGCGTGAGCAAAGCGATCACGATACCCGCAACGGTAGGCGCTATCAGAAGTCGCACCTGGTGCGGGGCCGGAGCCGAACCAAGCAGAAGAACGCTGAGCCACTCGATGGCCATGCGGAAGGAGACTACGAGAAGGCCGGAGATAATCCCGATGAAGATGGAGAGTAATAGAAACAGGCGTTCTTCACGCATCGCCGGTTGGACGACTTCGCCGCTCTCTTGCGGATCTTTGCCGGAGATCGTCATCTTCGGAGGGCTTTCCATCAACTAGACTCCAATGCAGTTATTGAGCGGCGGTGTGGCGGCGGTTAGCGAGAAGAAGAAGCAACGCATCGTCCCCTGTTGGCGGGCCACAGAGGGATGCGGTCTGGATCTCTGTATCGTCGATAAGCTGTGTTAAACGATCCTGCGCAGTCTCATCTTCTTCGAGTCTCTTGCGCAGCATCTGTGGAGAAGACTCTGTCCAGGAGTTCTTCAGAGCAATCAGCGCAGGCGGAACGGCCGTAGCGTTGCCCGTGTTGGTGGCGATACATGATTCGATACGATTGCGGGCAATTCGGGAGGCTGCAAGGAGGTGCTCGGTGCGTCTTCGCGGAGAGAGCTCCTTTGCAAGCGAGAGATCCAGAAGACGTTCAGAATTGGCCGCGATCGTCTTGAGCACAGCCTGCATAGATTTCTCCGCAGCCGTCGCCGGTTCCAGGCGAGCTCCGCGAAGCGCAAGGCTGCTCGCCATGGCATATTGACCGGTGTCGTAAGTAAGCTGTGCTGCTTTATCCAGGGCACTTAGATTCAGCGGATCTCTTGCAAGCCCTTTCTGGTAGTACAAGAGAGCGTCTGAAGGATCGTGTGCCTGGAGCAGCCTGTCTCCGAATCCAATGTCCATGCCTACGGTTTCCGGGGCATTACGAGCGGCGACAAGCAACTCCGCACGGGCCGAGGCTAGATCTCCAGTCTGGATTAAGAAGTCAGATAGCTCGAGGCGGGCATCTCGGCGGCGGGTAATCGCGTCTCCTGGCCAACTGCCGAAAATGGCGGCGCGGTAGTAGTCGATGGCCTGCGAGGTATTCGCTTTTCGCCGCGCCAGACGAGCAAGCTGCAGATTGATGAAGCCATCGCCCGGTTGCGACTCCCAGAGATTGAGGAAGTAGTTCGAAGCCTCATCGGTATGGTTTGACGCCGCAAGAGCCGCCGCCAGAAGCATCTGCCTGGGGCGGTCGTCCGGGGCAAAAGAGAGAGACGTGCGCAGTGCAGTGACGGCCTGATCCGGCTTGCCGTTTTTAAGCAAAAGCTCACCGCGGCTCGCCCAACGAACCGCCAAAACTTCACGGTGCGATTCGAAAGAGCGGAAGAGAAGCGACGTCACCGCATACAAGGCAACGGCGACCAAAGATAAGGTGAGAAAGGTAAGCGTGTCCCGAAGGACAAGCTTCCGTCTGACCGTGCTCAAACTCGAGTTAAGCGGCTGTTCTGACGGCTTGTGCGTACCTTCATCTGTATTTCGCAAGTCCATTACACTAAAAGTGTATCGCGCTAAAGCGATGACGCATGAGATGAGAGGGGTTCTCCCGAGTGATTGATAGATATACGCGGCCAGAGATGCGCGTGCTATGGAGCGATGAACGGAAGTTTCAATGCTGGCTTGAAGTGGAAGCCACGGCCAGCGAAGTTCTGGCCGAAGCCGGTATCGTGCCAACGGCGGCGGCGGAGGCTATCCGCTCCAAGGGCCGTTTTGACATCGCCCGCATCCGCGAGATCGAGCTCGACACGCGTCATGATGTCATCGCCTTCACCACAGCCGTAGCAGAGAATGTCGGTCCCGAGAGCCGCTGGCTTCACTACGGCCTCACCTCCACCGACGTGGTGGACACGGCGCAGGCGCTCCAGATCAAAGAAGCCTCTGAGCGTATTCGCGCCGGCATGGTCGCGCTTCGGGATGTTCTGAAGCGTCGCGCACGTGAATTCGAGACGACGCCCTGCATTGGCCGTACGCACGGCGTGCACGCGGAGCCAACTACGTTCGGCTTGAAACTACTGCTCTGGTACTCCGAGATGGAGCGCAACATCGCACGTTTCGATGCTGCTGCGGAAGATATGCGCGTCGGCAAACTCTCAGGAGCCGTCGGCAGCTTCGGACATCTCAAACCGGAGCACGAGGAAGAGATCTGCCGCCGCCTTGGCCTGAAGGCCGCTGCCGTCAGCACGCAGGTGCTACAGCGCGACCGGCACGCCGCCTACATCGGAGCCCTCGGCGTCATGGCGAGCACGCTGGACAAGATCGGTACTGAAATCCGCCATCTCCAGCGCACAGAGGTTCGCGAAGCCGAAGAGTTCTTCTCCGAAAAGCAGAAGGGCTCCAGCGCGATGCCGCACAAGCGCAACCCCATCACCTGCGAAAATATCTGCGGCCTCGCGCGCGTGATGCGTGGCAATGTTCAGGTAGCGCTTGAGAACGTCGCCCTCTGGCACGAGCGCGATATCTCGCACTCCTCAGCAGAGCGTGTCATCCTTCCTGACACCACAACGCTTGCGGACTACATGCTCTCAAAAGCGACTACGCTGATCGACAAGCTCATGGTCTATCCAGCGCGCATGAAGAAGAACCTGGACAGCACCGGCGGCCTTGTCTTCTCTGGCCAGCTCCTGCTCGATCTGAGCGGTGCGGGCATGTTGCGCGAAGACGCTTACAAGCTGGTTCAGGGACTTGCGATGAAGGCATGGAAGGAAGACCTGGTATTCAAAGAGCTTGTTGCCGCTGACCCGCAGATTAGCGCAAAACTCTCTCCTGAAAAGATCGAACAGGCCTTCTCCACCGACCGCCAGTTGAGCAACGTGAGCAAGATCTTCGCGCGCGTTCTGGGCGAGTAACATGGGCCTTCCGCGGCAACTTCCGGAGGGCGACACACAGTTGATCCAGATCGTCGATGCTGCGCTGGCTGATTCCGTCCGACGGAGCGGAGACTGGCTGGCGTGTCGCCCCGGTTGCTTCCACTGTTGCGTCGGCATCTTTCCCATCTCGTCCCTCGATGCCGTACGGCTCCAACATGGTCTTCAAAACGCCGCTCCGCAAACCGCTGCGGAGATTCGTGAACGTGTCAAAATTTCTATCGCTGAACTGGAGCACGGCTGGCCAGGCGATTTCGTCTCTGGCACGCTCGACGAGGAGGCGGAGGGCTTTGACGATTTCGGGAACGCAGCCGTCTGCCCCGTTCTCGATCCTCTGTTGGGAACCTGCGACCTCTATACGTCGCGACCGATGACCTGTCGCACCTTTGGCCCTCCGGTCAAGACAGTGGAAGATGGCTTGGGAGTCTGTGAGCTTTGCTTCATCTCCGCTCCAACAGAGGCTATCGCTGCGGCGGAGATGGACGTTACGTTCCTTGAGCGGGAGCAGGAGTTGTGCGAAACGCAGGGCCACGAAGTCACCTGCATCGCCCTTGCGCTACGCGACTGCTAAATCAGTCAGCAGGTCCAAGCGTCATAGGGACAGAAAGCGCGTCCGGCCTAGGCATAGAAATAACCCTGGCCCCGGGTGTCGCAAACGCAGCCGAGGACGGATCGGTTGGAACCGAATCAGGCGCGTCCGGGCGGCGCATCAGATGGGCTGAACGACTCACTGGCTGCCTGAGAACTGCCAGCGTCTCTTCGTCGTCCGGAAGTCGCAGTCTGCCGCCTGTCAGCCACGCTGCAGTGATCACCGCTGTGGGAATGGGAGCGATCACAGCAAGGGGCACCACATACTTCTTTGATCGGACGATGGACTCCGTCACCCCATTGACGCGGCGCGATCTTTGAATTGTGCCAGGCACCTGCGGAATCACAAATGTACTGAATTGAACCTCGGGATGTTCATTCGAATAGCGCACAAGGGAGCGCGCAACCTGCTTGGGGGTCGTTATCCCCATATCCGCGATGAAGTTCCGGTGAATCGCGCCCGGATACTCGCGATTGATAAATTTGCGCGAAAAGTCG
>JAHFTZ010000092.1:0-788 GCA_023265355.1 Terriglobus sp. | reverse complement strand
TGAAAATGATATTGAAGTGCGCCACGTTCTTACTGTCGTTGAACTTCGCGATTACATCGGCGTCCTGCTCCGGCGTGGATTCAAGCTGAAAGCCGTAAAGCTTGCGGTCGTAGGCCGAGCCCACGAGTTGGATCCACTCTCCACCTGGAGCGGAGCCATCCTTTTTATCTGGAGCGATACGTCGCAGATGATTTCTCCGATATTGGTCGCGGAGTTCCCTTTCCAGCGCCGGAGTTGCCGTGGCTGGCACCTGATCGAGGGTCTCCACGGCATAAAGATAAGGGATGAGAGGAATTGCAACCCAGTCGTAGCCGTCGACCTTGTGATACCGGCTGATCACAGCGCCGAACTCGCCCTCGCGGCACGGACGCAGACTGGTTGGCGTCTGCGCGCAGATGTGATCGAGGTAGATGGCAGCGTGCCCGGTGGGATTCAGGTGCCCAAAGAGCCCAAAGGGTTCTTCCAGCAAAAGAGCCGTAGAAGCATGCACGGGAAGACTGGCAAGAAGCACCAGTAGAAACGCTGCTACGCTCGCGAAAACCCGACGTTTGCTCATTGCGTTTCTCATCCCTTAAAGACTAGACGCAATTTCGCAGCAAGAGTTCCGCAATCGAAAGAGGATAATAGGCTTATGGTACTGAGCAAAAATCTGACCCTGGCGGTCACAGGTGTAAGCGGTGCCGTTTACGCGCGCGCCATGTTGGGCCTTCTGGCTGCGGATTAGCGTGTGTCACGAGTGAATCTCGTCTTTTCGGACAGCGCACTGCGCGTTCTGGCCGAAGAACTTG
>JAHFTZ010000091.1:2909-7920 GCA_023265355.1 Terriglobus sp. | reverse complement strand
CTATTCTTCGAAGCATTTTTCTCCTCGCGTGAATGAGGTTCACTCAGCGCGGATGAGGACTGCCTTCCTAGAAGAAGAGGCCGAGCCGGGTGATGTTGCTGCGAGGAGGTCGGCATAGAGAGACTCGCGCTGGAAGATCGAGAGTCCGCTTGAGGCGTCGATCGAGGCCTGGGGTCAGTTATTTGCCGCTTGCTTCTTCGAGATCTCCGGGATTGCCGTCAGCAGAAGAGTCAGAAAGTAGATGATGCGCAATCGCTTTTCGAGATCAAAGGTGGCTCCTTAGGAGCTTGGTTTGGGAGAAGGATGCCGGGGTTAAGAGCCGCTTCACGATCACCCGGAGAGTTATGACTATGTTGGCGGCTCTTGCAGGAGCGCTGCGTCGCGCTCTTTCTGCGTGGTGGTGTGGCAGGCGTGGCAGAGGAGCTGGGTGTTGGCTTCCGTGTAGCCGTCAATGGCCTTGAAGCGGTCGAGTTCTGCGCCCTGGGAGGGAAGTTCTGCGAGGCAGATATTGCAGAGGCCTCTTTGCAGCTTGAACTTCAGGTCTTTGAGCTTGCGGCGCGCGGTGGGTGTGCCGCGTTCGTCGAACTCCAGGCGTTTGGCGATGTAGCGGCGGATCTGGTGGCGAAGAGCGGGGTCGCCTGCGGCTTCGCGGTCGATGGATTCGCGCAGGGCGGCGAGGATGGGGAGGACGCGGAGCCGCTGTTCTTCGGTGAGGGATGGCATGCGGTTTCTCCTGTTATTGCTAGGCTTCGTGCCAGTTCATTCCATTTGGAAGAGTAACGTTCGCGTAGTCGAAGTGAAGCACGCGACGGTGACCGGGGATCGAAGATGCCGAGGAAGCGTGGAATAGCAACGGACGCATGATCAGTGCGCCCCCTGCTGGTACGGGACATATGTGTTCCGAGGACTTTGATGCGAGCCTCTCAACATCACGCGCAGCGACCTTGCCATCTTTGTGTGAAGCAGGAATGACGCGCAGCGCGCCGTTCTCGATAGGGCAGTTGTCTAGATGCACGCGAACACTGAGCATTCCCTCCATCACGATAGAGGGCGGCTGCACATGGAGTACACCTTCCTTCGTCGACCATGGGCCAAAGCCCTCAGCTTCAACACGCTCTCTCACCGCGATGGTGACGTCCTGATGCCACGGCACCTTCCAGTTCGTGCTCTCTGTTTTATCGAAGAGGATGCCCCTGACAACCGTTGCATTTGAGCCAAGTACAGGTTCAACAAGGCGCATCAGCGTATCGCTGTTTGCCAGTTTCCGCATCGAAGAAAAGTCGAGGAGATTGCGCAGGCCACCGCGACGATCCGCAGAAGAGTCCTGCCAGGACCCAACTTCACGAAGAAAGGCTTCGACCATCGTAGGAGGTAAAACCTCCTCTACGACGGCGAAGCCCTGTTCGTCGATCTCCGTTGCGAGTGACATGGTTACAGTGTCGCAGCCTTCGTTTCCAGCAGGTTCTTTGCGCGGGCGAGGAAGTCTGCCAGCGGTGTGGAGCCTTCGTCGCCCTTGCCGCGTGTGCGGACGGAGACGGCTTTGGCTTCGGCTTCCTTGTCGCCCATGATGAGGACGAAGGGAACCTTCTGCAGTGTGAGGTCGCGGATCTTTGCGTTCATCTTTTCGTTGCGGGCGTCGAGCGTGACCCGCAGGCCGATGGCTTCGAGTTCCTTCTTCACGGTTTCAGCGTAGGCGGTGTGCTTTTCGCTGATGGGGACGAGACCGATCTGGATGGGTGCGAGCCAGAGCGGGAAGGCTCCGGCGTAGTGCTCGATGAGCACGCCGAAGAAGCGCTCCACGGAGCCGAAGAGGGCGCGGTGGACCATGACGGGCTGGTGCTTCTCGCCGTCTTCTCCGGTGTATTCGAGTTCGAAGCGCCTTGGCAGGTTGAAGTCGAACTGAACGGTGGAGAGCTGCCAGAGGCGGCCAAGGACGTCGACGAGTTTCACGTCGATCTTCGGACCGTAGAAGGCGGCTTCGCCGGGGATCTCCTTGTACGGAATGTTCTTGCGATTGAGCGCGGTCTTCAGGCCGTTGACGGCAAGCTCCCAGTCCTTCGGGTCGCCGACGTAGTGCTTCGCGTCGTTCGGGTCCCAGGTGGAGAGCTCGACCTTGAACTCGTTGAAGCCGAATTTATGCAGGACCTCTTCGGCGAACTCGACGCAGGCGACGACCTCGTCTTCGATCTGGGCGGGGGTGCAGAAGATGTGCGCATCGTCCTGCGTAAAGCCGCGCACGCGGAGCAGTCCGTGCATGGTGCCGGAGCGCTCGTAGCGATAGACGTTGCCGAGTTCGGCGTAGCGGACGGGCAGATCGCGATAGCTCTTCGGCGAGTTCTTGTAGATGAGGATGTGGCCCGGGCAGTTCATGGGCTTCAGGCGATACTCGGCATCGTCGAGCTCCATGGGAGCGTACATGTTCTGGCCGTAGAAGCCTTCGTGGCCGCTGATCTGCCAGAGCTCGCGGCGCATGACGTGTGGCGTGACAACGAGATCGTATCCGCGGCGCAGGCACTCGTCGCGCATCCAGTCTTCCATGGTCTTGCGGATGATCGCGCCGTTGGGGTGCCAGAAGATGAGGCCGGAACCGGCGAGCTCCTGGATGGAGAAGAGGTCGAGCTGTTTGCCGAGGACGCGGTGATCGCGCGCCTTGATCTCTTCGAGGTGCTTGAAGTGCGCGTCGAGGTCCTTCTGGTTGTAGAAGGCGGTGCCGTAGACGCGCTGGAGCTGCGGGTTCTTCTCATCGCCCAGCCAGTACGCTCCGGCGATGGTGGTGACCTTGTACGCCTTGACGCGACCTGTTGAGGGAACGTGCGGTCCACGGCAGAAGTCAGTGAAAGCGCCGTTCTTGTAGAGGGAGACCTCTTCGCCGGGCTGGGTGAACTTCTCGATGAAGTGCTGCTTCATGAACTCGCCGTGCTCGGCGTAGTCTGCGAGGGCCTGTTCGCGCGGCTCGTAGGAGCGGAGGAAGGGCTCGTCGCGCTGGACGACGTCGGCCATGCGCTGCTCGATGGCAGAGAGGTCGTCGGGCGTGAAGGGCTTTTCGCGGTAGATGTCGTAGAAGAAGCCGCTGTCGGTCGCGGGGCCGTGGCCGAGCTTTACTTCGGGATAGAGCTCCGTGATGGCAGTCGCCATGACGTGCGCGGCGGAGTGGCGCAGGACCTTGAGGGCGTCGGGGTCGGTCTCCTTGAGAAGTTCGAGCGAGACGTCTTCGGTGAGCGGATGACGGAGGTCGACGATCTTCTCTGCTGCTGCATCGTGCGCGGCGTACATGGCGTCTTCACTGGTCGTCTCGTCCGTGGTGCTGGCCGGGGCGGCGGCGTGCAGCGCCTTGATGCGGGCGACGACGACGACTGCTGCGAGGCGCGGAGAGATGCTGGTCGCGATGTCGAGGGGCGTGGTGCCAGAGGGGACTTCGCGGATACTGCCGTCGGGGAGATGGATCTTGATCTGTTCGCTCACCCTTACAGGATATGGTGTGGGCGATGGGGGAGTCGAGGGGGAGGTTTGCGCTCCGCGCTCCCTCATCCTTTTGGGGTGCTTTGCAGAACAGCAGATCCCTTCGCTGCGCTACGGGAGGACAAAGGGGAAAGCTGACGGGATAACAAAGACGAGGGGTCTCCTGCGGATCAGATTTGTGCGTTCCGCATGAGCGGTTCGCGCGTGGCGCGAAGGCCCACACATGCGCGATGAAGCTGCGCATGTATGGGGCACCCGGGTTTGTGGCGATTTGAAGAACAGCAGATCTCTCCGCTGCGGTCGAGATGACGAACGTAGAAGCTACGGGATGACAAAGGGTAGCTATGGGATGACAACGAGATTAGTGAATGGCGAGGAGGCCGAAGCTGCTGCTGTTGAAGGCTGCGGCCGTGTCCAGAATGGCTGGGGTGACGTCTCCGGTGGCGGTGGGGGCGAAGGCGGCGAGGGCAAAGACGGTGTTGACTGTGCCGGAGACGCCGACGGCATAGATGTTGCCGACGGAGTCGACCTGCACGCCGCCTAGACCTTGTGTAGCTCCGAGGTTCGCGCCGCCTACGGTTTTGATCGGAGCGACGTTGCCGGTGGCGCCTGCGGCGAATTCGGCGACTGCGCCGAAGTTTCCGGTGGGATCGACCGAAGAGACGTAGATGTTGTTGCTGGCGTCGAGGGCGATACCGTTCGCAGGGAAGGCCAGGCCTGTGGCGGCTCCGGAGAGGGTGCTGGTGGGCGCGATGTTTCCGGTGGCCGTGGGAGAAAAGACGGAGATGCCGAGCTGGTTCAGGTCGGAGACGTAGAGATTGCCGGTGGTATCCACGGCCAGGGAGATGGGTTGATTGAGCAGCGTGGCTGCTCCGGTGAGGGTGCGTGTGGGTGTGGAGGCACCGTTGGCCTTGGGGTCGAAGACGAAGATGGAGGATGGGTTGGAGAGGTTGTTGTAGAAGGGAACGTCCGCGACGTAGATGCTTCCGGCGCTGTCGACGGTGAGGCCGATGGGAAAGTTGAGCGAGCTGGAGGTGATGGTGCGCGTGGGCGTGGCGGCCCCTGTGGCGTTGGCGTCGTAGACGAGGATCTCCGGGGCTGAAGTGGAGGTGTTGACGGCGGTGACGTAGACGTTTCCTGTGGCGTCCGTGGCGACTCCGCCAAGGAAGAAGCCTGCGGGTCCGGTGATGCTGGCTGCGGGAGCGACGGTGCCGTTTGTGGCGGTGCTGAACTTCAGGATGGAGTCTGCTGCGGTGGCGACGTTGAGGGTGTTATTTTGCACGACAAGGATGTTGGCAGCGCCTCCCGCGACCAGGGGGGTTGCGGGTGTGACGGGCGTGCCGGGTCCGATCGAGCTGTTATGGCTGTCGCCGCAGCCCGCCAGAAGTGTGAGGCCGAAGAAGAGCGTGCCCGCACGGAGTAGAGAATGTTTCATGATGTCCTCGCAATCTCTTCGGACACCGCTTTCTGCGATTTGATGCGGCCGTTTGAGAGAAAATTACAGGGACCGTCCGCATCGAGCACGGAGAGCGTCTGCACTTATACGAAAGAA